>SXOW01000434.1 GCA_005778315.1 Acidobacteriota bacterium | reverse complement strand
TCTTCCACCAGAAGAATGGGCTGTAGTACTGCTTGAGCGCCGTCGACGACATCTGTGGAATGCCGGACAACACCAGCACGATGAAGCTGCCGACCAACCACGGTTGGGCCGCCGCCGCCAGTCTCGGAATCGAGGACGCCGTCAGCCCACGACCCAGCAGGCGCAAGTCCACGATCAACAAGGCCCCGATGAACACGGCCACCGAGATCAGATGCACGCACTGCACGATCGGCGTCGGCCAGATGGATTCCAGGAAGAAGGCGCTGAACGAGAGCTCCTGCATCCATTGAAAGAACGGCTGCAACATTGTGTGTTTACCCTAGCCCCAGATCTATCCACCACTGGGGGACCAACCCGCTGTAGGCCGTCATTCGGCCGGTGGCAATGACTCCGGCCCAGAACGCCAACGACACGTACCCCGCCACTCTCGCTTTCAGCGGGGCCACCGGATCGTTCTCCCACTGCGCAACCGTCTTCTCGATGCTGAGATGAAAATATGCGGCGTTCGCGGCGACCACCACGAGCATGCCCATCTTCAGCCAAAACCAGAAGTTGGGATAGTAACGCATCGGCTGGCTGTAGACCATGAGAATGCCGGTCGCCGCGTTCACCGCCGTGCCACCGTAGAGCCATGGAAACAAGCCGGACTGCACCTTCGAGACCGGAATCCACTTGAGAGCCATGCCCGCCAAGCGCATGTCCCAGTAGCTGATCACGCCTGCGACCACTCCCATGCTCACGACATGGGCCGTCAGCAGGTAGACATAGGCGTTCAGCGACTCCCGCCATGCCGTGCTGCTGGGCAGCTCATTTACGAACTCAAACAGGCTCCGAATCATCCGCTAGCCCCTCTCGACCCGATGCGTCGTACTCTCCCGCTCCATTCGCGCTATGGGGCGGTGCAGCGGTTTTCGTCGGGATAGCGCCGGTACTCTGCGTGGCAATTCTCGCAGGCGCCCGCGACCTCATTCGTCATCTCGGACATCGCCTCGAGATTCCTGGTCTTAGCCACCTCGTACGCCCGCCGCCCCACGTCGACGAGGTCACGCGTGTACTGCATGAATGCCGCGTCGCCTAGCGGCACCGGCTTGCCGTTCTGGCAGAGGCGCCCCTCCATCGCGATCAACTGGGCTGACTCGGCCAGCGCGATCGCTGCGGTCTCGACCAGGGGCCACCCGGTGTAGATGCTCGCGAACGTCGCGGAAACGGTTCCGGTCCCAGCTTCGGCGGGCGGCGCATCCGGGTCACGTTGTTGTGTGTCGAACAGGATGTTCGAGTTGGGGAACAAAATGGACCGCATGACCTGCGCCAGATCTCCTACCGGCTCACGGGCCGGCGCTTGCGCCTGCATCGTGGTCGCGAAGGAGAGCGTGACCAACGTCACCAGCAATACGCCACAAAATCGCATGTCAACAACCTCCGATGGAACGTGAGATGGCCCAGTGCCGCCCTCACGGCCCGGGTGCGACCAGCTTCACGGCCAACGCCCGGCGAACAAACCGAGCCCGACCGACAGCGGGCCAAGGCCCCCTCCCGACCGGACGCACGGCGCACCACAGCGCGGTGGCGCGGAGTGTACCTCGCGACCAGCCGCAGGTCAAGACGGCAGGAAGCGGCCACCGTGCCGTCGCAATCGGCGCCAACCCTGCCCGAGTGAGGTCACGCTTACAAGGATACCTCCCAAGCTGAGCGTGATCACCGCCAAATCCCAAAGCGGCCGCCGGTCGTACAAGAATCTGAAGTCGAGGCTGTGCAGGCCGTGGTACAACCACCGGTTCAATCGCGTCAGCCGCTCCTCCTTCCGGGCGATGGCGCCGCGAGAGGGATCGAAATAGAGCCAGGTCGCGGCAGGGTCCTCGTACCGCACACGCAGGACCGGGAGCGGCCGTCGGTGGCGCCGGTCGTAGTAGTAATCGTCATACTGTCGCAACCACGTCGCATCGACGATGGAGGTCCCCGGCATCACCGCCGCCACGACATCCTCGAACGCGGAATTGTCGAATCGCGCGAAGGGGCCCCGCTCTGGGCGCAGGACCGACACGAGTCGCTGGTCGGGAGCTCGCGTGGCCAAGGTGGCCAATGTCCTGGGCAGGGTCGACTCGTCGGGTCGAGGCTGCGGCTCTGGATCAGTGAGCAGAACATAGGGCTCGCCTGCGAAGTGGATGACTTCGAGTTCTTTGGGCGCGAACTCCGGCGTGACCGCGGCGACCGCGGCCCGCAGGCTGGCAACGGTGACCGGACCAAGCCGCGGCGAGCCACCGGCGACGGTCTGAGCCTGGAGTCGGGTGGGCGCGGTGCCGGGGTGCCAGCCCCACGGCTCCATCGACAACCCGCCGCTCAGGACCCAGGTGAATGTAAAGAGTCCAAACACCAGCCCCCCGTAGTGGTGCCAGCGCATGAGGCCGACGTATGGCGTGTGCGACGGGCCGACCCGCAGCCGGTACCGCCGAGAGGCGGACACCCGCCACAGCCCCCAGACCAAGCCCGAGAGCGACAGTACGCAGCCGAGGATCGACAGCCAGATCACGAGGTTGGACCACACACCCGCGCGAGCGCGTAGCGGCGTGAAGTACAGCCAATGCACCACGGCGCCGGCATAGGCCCAGCGCCGGGTCCGGCTGGTCGTACGCATCACGAGGTCGGCGGTGCGGTCGGACACGTAGAGAACGGTGCCCGCCGCGTCGTTGGCTCGGATCCGATGCAGCGGAAAGAACGCGCTGCTCTGCAGCGTCCACTGGTCGGGTCGTGTGAGGCGGGTGTCGTAGCTGGCGCCCTCAGCATGGCCCGCACTGAACTGACGTGCGATCGCTACGGCGGCCTCCTCGGACAGCCCCGAAGCAAGCGCACCCGTGTCGGCGTACAGCGTCGTCCAGCCGCCGTTGCCCGAGAACCGATACACGGGCCGATCACCGTGCATCCCCACCAAAATCCTCGAGGGGGTAAACCCTGCCCGCACCGCCGCCTCGCTGACACCCACGGTGGCCCGCGAGAGGTCTAAACGAGGCGCGCCGAGGAGACGTTCTTCCGGTGTCAGCTCCGGCATCCCCGCGTACATGAGCACGACGCCGGATACGAACCAGCTGATAAACAGCAGGCTGCCGGCAATACCCAACCAGCGGTGCAGGTAGATAACGAGGCGACGCCAGAAAGTCGACGAACCGGACACTGGCTCTTACCTCCGGTGGCGCACGCCGCTAGCCGGGTGGTCGCACGCCTGAAGACCTGCGCCACAGGGGACCGCCCACCCGGCGCACGTGAGAAAGTCCCGAGCGCGACAGCGAGGCTTGAGTTCGCGCGACAGCGCGGACGCCAGGCGGCGCGACTAGTTTCCAGGCATCACGGCCCGGCCGCGGTCCGTGTCGTCGACCCAGTACAACCCGTGGCAGGCGTTGCAGGAGTTGTAGACGGTCTCGCCCAAATCGAAGACCAGGTCGGCATCTTCGGCCTCGGCCGCAGCGAACGCCTGCATCGCCGCGTCGGACATCCCCTGCGACAGGGTGATCCACTGACCCTGGTCGCGGGCACGACCGTCCATCATCAACAGGTTGGCCGACTCGGCGATGGCCATCGCGCCGAGACGCACTTGCAGCCACTCTTCCTCGGTCTCTGGCTCCCACCGGGTTTCGCCGGTCTCGTCAAGCACGGTGCCTACCGCGTCCCACACGAGGTCGGCCGCCGGATCCACCATATTCGCCATCAACAGCCGAACACTGGTGTCCGTGCGAAACGGCGGTCCTGCCGGTGCCTCGGCGGTACACGACGCCGCCGCCAGCGCGGCCGCCACTAGCAACCCCAGCCTCGTTCGCATCTCGTCTCCCTCGCGCCTGGCACGCATCGATATCGGATCCTTTACAGCCGGTCATCGGCCCGGTCTGCGGATTATAGCGCCCCGAGCGGTCAGCCCTCTCCGGACGAGCAGACCGACGCCACGGCGGGATAAGATGCGACAGTCACCGCATCAACCGACGAGGTCATGGATGTCTCTATCGACACGAATCGCATGGAGCGCAGCAGTCGCGGCCCTGGCGTGCGCCGCGATCGCTACCACGAACGCCCAACAACGGGACGCCGCCCCCCCCTTGGTCAGCGCCGCCGAGTATGAGCGCTGGCAGACGGATCTCTCCAACTGGGGCCGCTGGGGACCGGACGACGAGCTTGGGGCCGCGAACCTGATCACGGCCGCCAAGCGAGCCCAGGCGGCACGCCTGGTCACCGAGGGCTTCACCGTCTCGCTGTCCTCGACGGCCCAGACATACGAGAGTCTTGACAATCCGTGCCCGATCACCTGGTCGATGGTGCGCGCGTCGCGGGCTTCGGCCAGTGACACCGTCGGATACCCGTGCATTCATGGCCCGGGCACCACTCACCTCGACGCCTTCGCGCACATCTTTTTCGACGGCAAGATGTGGAACGGCTATGACGTGGACGGCTTGGTCACGATGGAGGGCGGCGCGGAAAAGAACTCCATCATGGCGGTCAAGAACGGACTCGTGACGCGAGGCGTGTTGTACGACATACCCCGGCTCAAAGGTGTGCCCTACCTCGAACCAGGAACCCGCATCACCGTGGCGGACCTCGAGGCCTGGGAGGCGCGCAGCGGCGTCAGGGCCGGGTCAGGCGACGCGTTCCTCGTGCGTTGGGGCCGCTGGGCCCGCCAGGACGCGTTGGGCCCGTTCGACACGGGCCAGGAGGCCGCCGGACTGGACAACAGCGTCATCCCCTGGCTGAAGGCGCGGGACGTCGCCATCGCCGGCTGGGAAACCCCAGGCTACATGCCGCAACCCGAGGGGGACCTCCCGCGACTCGCGGTCCACGACTTCGCACTGGCCATCCTCGGCATTCAAGTGCTGGACCGCGCCGACTTCGACGCGCTCGCCACCGCCGCGGCCGAACGCGAGCGATGGGAATTCATGGTCACGATCGCCCCGCTCCCAATCCCCAATGGAACCGGATCGCCGGTCAACCCCATCGCGATGTTCTAGGATTTCTGGCAGGGCGATGCACCGGCGTGGTGCATCGCCCCTCCCAAGCTTCGACGTCTGGATCTGGAATCCTAGTTGCTCGGCCAGACGACGCCCTGATCCGGCGCGCGTATCGCGCCTTCACCTTTGTAGACGAACTTCTGCAAGCGCTTGCCCTCGAAGGTCTCGGTGACGTAGATGTTGCCGTGCGAGTCCGTCATGATGCTGTGCGCGCCATAGAACTGGCCTGGCTGGCGACCACCATCTCCGAAGCTGGAAATGACCTCCATCTCCCGGCGATCGATGATGTACACCTTCTCGTTCACGCCATCGGCCAGATAGATGTACTTCTGGTCGGTGTCGCGTGAGAACGCAAGATCCCAGACGGACCCGGCGCCCAGGGTGTCCTTCGCCACGAACAACTCCTCGACGTAGGTGCCATCTTTCTGGAACACCTGAATCCGGTCGCCTACCCGGTCGCAGACGTACACGAGCCCATCGTTCGACAGCTCGGCGCAATGCACCGGCGTCCGGAACTGCTGAGCCGGTTCCGCGTTAGGGTCGTAGCGGCCGAGGTCGCTGTCGTCGGGCGTGTTCCCGTACGCGCCCCAGAAGCGCTTGAAGGCGCCCGTGTCCGCATCCAGCACCACGACACGCTTGTTGAAGTAGCCGTCAGCGATATAAGCCTCGTTGTCCTTCGGGTCGACGTAGATCTTCGCGACGCGACCGAAACTGTCGGTCGAGTTGCTGTTCGGTACCGCGGAAGGTTGTCCCGTGGTCTGGCTGATGGGACCGGTCATCCGAGCCCCGGCCGCACCAACCTGCATCAGGAACTTGCCATATCTCGTGAACTTCAGGAGATGGGAGTCGGGCCCCCCGTTACCGCCGATCCAGACGTTGTCCATGTGGTCGACGAAAATGCCGTGATTTGACGCGGGCCAGTCATAACCCTCTCCTGGGCCACCCCAGGAACCGACCAGCGTCCCGTCTTGATCAAACTCAAGGACGGGCGGCGCCGGGCGACAGCACTCCGCCGCAACCGGCGGGTCCTGCAGAGCAGGCACTTCGCCCGCCGCCAGCGAATCGCCCCGGTGAATGATCCAGATGTGGTCGCGGTTGTCGACGGACACGCCGATGGTGGTCCCCAACAGCCAGTGGTTCGGCATCGGCTTGGGCCAGAGCGGGTCTACCTCGAACATGGGTCCGTAGACCATGTCACCCTGCGCCGCCTCGGTGCTCTCGAGCAACGCTTGACCCAACCCGATGGCCGCGACGGCGGCCAGACAGGCAACCGCAAGCGCAACCCTTCGACGTCCTTTGAGTGTCTGCATCCTTCTCCTCTTCCTCCACCGGGGCGCGAACACCCCTGGTAGCCCGTGGTGAAACCCGATCCTCAGGTATCCGCGGTACAGATGCAAGTCCGCGCCGCGTCCGCCTCACGGGCAGGCCGATCGTTCAGCGGCTCACCGCGCGATCATCAGTCACGGAAGTTGGTGAACTGCAGTGGCATATCGACCTCCTGCGCTTTGAGCAGGCTGATGGCCTCCTGCAGGATGTCGCGTTCTTTGCCGCTCACACGGAGCTGGTCCTCCTGTATGGCGACCTGCACCTTCACCTTCGCATCCTTGATGACCTTGATCAGCCGTCGCGCGAGATCGCTTTCGATGCCTTGGCGCGCCTTCACCACCTGCCGCGCGTCAGCGAGGTTCTCTTTCGCCTCGTCGCGCTCCAGGCACTTGACGTTGACCTTCCGCGCCACCATCTTGGCGGTGAGGACGTCATACATCTGGCTCAGTTGAAACTTGTCGGGCGCCGTCATCGTGATCTCCGAGCCCTCCAGGTTGAACTTCACGTTCTTGCCTTTGAAGTCGAATCTGGTGTCGACCTCACGTGTCGCCTGGTTCACGGCATTCAGCACTTCCTGCATGTTCACTTCGGAAACAACGTCGAAAGATGGCATGACTGTCCTTGGAAACGAGAAAAGGCGCCGATCATATCCCGTGGCACAAAAGAACGTCCGGAGGGACACGCACGATGCGATCCCTCCGGACGCTGAACGACGCCACGTGCCGCCCATGCGGCACGGTAGCGACTATTTGGGCTGCGGCACCACCCGCATATACGGCAGCGGTTGTTTCCAGCCGGCTGGATAGGTCGCCTTCGCTTCCTCGTCCGATACGGCCGGCAGGATGATGACATCGTCGCCCTGGTTCCAGTTGGCCGGCGTCGCCACTTTCTTCTGGGCCGTGAGCTGGCACGAGTCGAGCAATCGCAGAATCTCATCGAAATTGCGACCGGTGCTCATGGGATAGGTGATCGTGGCCTTGATCTTCTTGTCCGGCCCGATCACGAACACCGACCGGGCGGTGGCGTTGTCGGCTGGGGTGCGGCCTTCACTCGTGTCGCCGGCATCGCCCGGCAGCATGTCGTAGGCCTTGACGATCGCCAGTGTGGGGTCGCCGATCAGCGGATATCCGACCGCGTGCCCCTGCGACGCCTCGATGTCCTTCGACCAAGCTTCGTGATTGCTGACCCCATCGACGCTGATCCCCATGATCTTGCAGTT
>SXOW01000433.1 GCA_005778315.1 Acidobacteriota bacterium | reverse complement strand
GCATTCGAAGTTTTACGCAAGAACTTAATGGTGTTATTGGATAAAAAGCCATCCGGCGATGATATTCGCATTTGGATGCCGGGTTGTGCAACGGGGGAAGCTGTTGGAGCCTATCGCGGTCTGCTCGATCAGTATTGCGTCACGTGCCACAACGAGGCGCTCGTGAGCGGCACCGGCACCGCGAGCACTCCGATGGTGGCGCAGTTGCGAGCCGTGGGTCTGAGTCTCGATACGCTCGACCTGGCTGATATCGATGGCGCAGCCGCGCACTGGGAGCAGGTGGTGCGCAAGCTGCGCGCCGGACTGATGCCACCGGCCGGTCGCCCACGGCCTGACGACGCCACGTTGGACGGCTTCCGGTCCTGGTTGGAGGCTCGGCTCGACCGCAACTGGGCGGCGGCGCCGGACCCCGGACGCACCGCCACCTTGCATCGGCTGAATCGGACCGAGTATCGCAACGCCATCCGCGATCTACTGGCGGTGGAGGTCGATGTCGACAACTTGCTGCCGGCCGATGACGCCAGTTTCGGGTTCGACAACATCGGCGGTGTCTTGCGGATGTCGCAATCGCTGCTCGAGCGTCACCTCGCCGCGAGCCGGTCCATCAGTCGACTCGCGGTGGGCAGCCCGCCCCCGTCTGTCGCCTCTGACACCTTCCGCGCGGCCCAGGACGAGCAGCAACATCAGCGCCGAGAGCGCCTGCCATTCGGTACCCGCGGTGGCTTGGTGGTCGACTACCTGTTTCCCCTCGATGCGGACTACGACCTGCGCATCCAGTTGAGCGGAAACCGGGGGCTTCTCGAAGAGCATCGGCTGGAGGTGACGCTGGACGGCGAGCCGGTGGAACAATATACGCTCGGGCCCGCGCCCGCAGATGGCGGGGAGAGCCCGTATCTGACAGGCGGAACGCTCGACTTGCGCGTACCCGTGGGGGCGGGGCGACACGAACTCGCCGTGGCGTTCTCACGCAGCCCGCCGGTGTTGATCGAACAGGTACGAGAACGCTTTCAGAACCCCCGGACGTCTGGAAATACGGGCGGCCCAGGCGGCAGCCTGCCGTTCGTCAGCAGCGTCACCATCACCGGGCCGCACGAGGCGAGAGGCCCGGGCCAGACCCCAAGTCGTGAACGCGTGTTCTCGTGTCGCCCGACCACCGTGGCCGACGAACCGGACTGCGCCCGTACCATCCTGTCGGCGCTGGCGCGTCGAGCGTATCGCGGGCCCGTGTCGGACACGGACCTCGACGTCCTGCTGCAGTTTTACGAGAGGGGACGCCAGGATGGCGGCAGCTTCGAGGCGGGGATCGAACTGGGCCTACGTCGGTTGCTGGTGAGCCCCGAGTTTCTGGTCCGCATCGAGGCTGACCCCGCCAACGCCGTTCCGGGCGCGCCGTATCGGGTCACGGATCATGAACTCGCGTCCCGGCTGTCGTTTTTCCTCTGGAGCAGCATCCCCGACGACGAGTTGCTGCAACTGGCCGAGCGTGGCACGCTGAGCTCCCCGGCGGTGCTTGAGCAGCAGGTGCGACGCATGGTTGCGGACCCCCGCTCGGAGGCGGTCACTCGAAACTTTGCCGGCCAGTGGTTACAACTGCGGAACCTCGAGCAGGCTGTTCGACCGGGTGACCCCTACGCGCTGGAGTTCGACGAAACGTTGCGTCGGGCGATGCTCCGTGAAACCGAGTTGTTCTTCGACAGTGTCGTGCGTGAGGACCGCAGCGTGTTCGACCTTTTGACGGCCGACTACACGTTCCTGAACGAGCGCCTGGCCGACCACTACGACATGCCCAACATACAGGGCGGCCATTTTCGTCGCGTGCTCCTGCCAGCCGATAGCCCGCGCGGCGGACTGCTCGGCCACGGCAGTATCCTGACGCTGACCTCGCATGCGATTCGCACCTCGCCGGTGCTCCGTGGTAAGTGGATCTTGAACAACATCCTGGGTACACCGCCTCCGGATCCACCACCGAACATCCCTGCACTCAACGACAAGAAGACCCAGGCCAAAGTGGCGACCATGCGCGAGCGCATGTCGGCGCATCGTGCCAACCCCGCCTGCGCCGCGTGCCACTCCATGATTGACCCCGCCGGCTTCGCCTTGGAGGGGTTCGACGCCATCGGACGCGCACGCGAGGTGGACGAGTCGTTCAACACGCTGGATACCTCGGGGCGGCTCCCCGACGGGACGGCATTCGACGGTGTGGCCGAGTTGCGAGCCGCGTTGGTGGCCCGCCCGGACCGCTTCGCCACCACCGTGACCGAGAAGTTGCTCACCTACGCGCTCGGCCGCGGCCTGGACTACTACGACATGCCGGCCGTCCGCACCATCGTGCGCGATGCGGCCGCGCACGACTACGGCATGCATGTCATCATTGTGGGCATTGTGAACAGCTATCCGTTCTTGCACAGGAGAAGCGAGTCATGATCGTGACCAAGAAGGCGCTACCGCGCCGCACCGTGCTCCGGGGCATCGGCGCCACCGTGGCGTTGCCGTTCCTCGACGCGATGGCGCCCGCGCTGACGGCGACGTCGCGCACGGCGGCGAATCCCATCCCGCGGTTGGGGTTCATCTACGCGCCCAATGGCATGTTCCTGCCGAATTTTCATCCGACCGGCAGTGGCGGCCGACACTTCGAGATGTCGCCGATTCTCAAACCGCTGGAGCCGTATCGCGACCACATGGTGGTGATCAGCGGTCTCAGCAATCGCGGCCTGGTGAGCACCAACGAAGGCGGGGGCGTGCATACCCGCGCCCACGGCGGATGGCTGAGCGGCGTGTTGCCCAAGCGCACCGAAGGGGCGGACATCGAAGCGGGGAAGACCATCGACCAGTATGCCGCCGACACGCTGGGCACCGACACCTCACTGCGGTCGCTGGAGCTCACGACGGAGTCCAACTTCACGGTCGGCAACTGCGAGAACGGCTACAGCTGCACGTATCAGAACTCGACCTCGTGGCGCACGGCGACCACGCCGCTCCCCCACGAGCGTGACCCGCGCGTCGTGTTCCAGCGTCTCTTTGGGGATGGCGGCAGCGTTGAGGCCCGTCTGGCACAAATGCAGACCGACCGCAGCCTTCTCGACTCGGTCACCGAGAGCATTGACCGCCTGGAGCGTCGGTTAGGGCTGCGGGACCGGTCGTCCGTCGAGGAATACCTCGACGCCGTGCGGGAGATCGAGCGTCGGATTCAGCGGGCAGAGCAGGGCAACGCTGCCACTCCGTTGCCCGAGGTGGCACAACCGGGCGGCGTGCCTGACGCGTATGACGAGCATGTGTTGCTGCTGTTCGACATGCTGGTACTGGCGTATCAGGCCGATGTGACCCGCGTCAGCTGTATGCAGATGGCCCGCGAGCTGAGCGGTCGCACGTATCCGAACATCGGGGTGCCGGAAGCCCACCACAACGTGTCGCACCATCAGCTCGACCCGCACAACATCGAGCAGTACACAAAGATCAACACGCACCAGATGTCGCTGTTCGCCAAGATGGTCGAGAAGATGCACAACACACCGGATGGCGACGGCACGTTGCTCGACCACACGATTCTTCTCTACGGCACCGGGATGGGCGACGGCGACCACCACACGCCATACAACCTTCCGGTCACGCTGGTTGGTGGAGGCAACGGACAACTCGCCGGTGGACGCCACCTGGTGTACGAGCTCGATACCCCGTTCATGAATCTGGGTCTGAGCTTGCTCGACAAAGTGGGGGCGCAGGTCGACCGCGTGGCCGACAGCACCGGGCGGTTGGCGGACCTCTGATGGTAGCGGTGCCGCGCCGCTCAGACCCGCGAGCGTGGCGCAGGCCGTCAGGCCTGCGATCTGTGTGTAGCACGGCCCTGCCGGGCCGCGGGGAGATCGGAATGAGACCACTGCACATCGCGCCGCTCGTCCTCCTGGCCCTGGCTCTGGCCACCGTGGCCCCGTCGTCGACCTCGGCGGCGACCGCGGCACCAGCCGACGCTCCCCTGATTGACGCCGTGCGCAGCGGTGACGTCGCCGCCGTGCGCGCGTTGCTTGCGCAGGCATCGGACGTCGACGCGCGCTTGGGTGACGGTTCGACCGCCTTGCAGTGGGCCGTCCATGAGCAGCGGCCGGAGATGGTCGGCTTGCTGCTGGACGCGGGGGCCGACGTCACCGCCGCCAACCGGCACGGCGTCAGTCCGGTGTGGCTCGCGGCGGAGAATGGCGATGCGGCGATGCTGGAGCGACTGCTCGCCGCCGGTGCCGACCCCAACGGGACGATGCCGGGCGGCGAGACCGTCTTGATGACCGCCGCCCGCGCGGGCGAGCCGGCAGCGGTCCGCGTACTGCTGGCCCACGGCGCGGACCCTAACGCCCGTGAGGAGCTACGCGGCCAGACCGCGCTGATGTGGGCGGCGGCGAAGAACCACGCGGACGTTGTCCACGCCTTGGCGGAGCAAGGGGCCGAGGTCAATGCACGGACGCACAACCCAGCGCCAGGCATGGACCGAACTTTCGAGAGTGTCCCGGCCACCGGGTTCACGCCGTTCCTGTTCGCGGTGCGCGGGGGGCACCTGGAAACCGCGCAGGTGCTCCTGGACGCCGGCGCGGACGTGAACGACACCGTGTCGGACGGTCAGAGCGCGCTGGTGATTGCGGCGGCCAACGCCAACTGGCAGATGGCGGCATATCTGCTCGACCGTGGCGCGGACCCGAATCACGCCGGGGCCGGGTGGAACGCGTTGCACCAGACGCTGCGGACCCGCCGCATGAACATCGGATTCGGCACCCCGGGACCGTTCGCCTCGGGCACGCTTGACAGCATCGACCTGCTCCGGAAACTGTTGGCGAGCGGGGTCGATGTCAATGCGCGGATGACCCGCAACGGCATGCGTGACGGCCAACGGAACCGATTCAATCGGTTGGGCGCCACCGCGGTCATGCTCGCGTCGAAAGTCACCGACGTCGAGGCGCTGCGTGTGCTGCTCGAAGCGGGCGCCGACCCGGTCATGCCGAGCGCCGATGGCACCACACCGTTGATGGTGGCGGCGGGCCTGGCGCTCTGGAATCCAGGTGAAGACGGCGGGTCCCTTCCGGGTCAGGAGGACGAGGTGCTCGAGGCCGTCCGGATGCTGGTTGAGGCCGGCAATGACGTGAACGCCGCGAATTACCGCGGCGAGACCGCCCTGCACGGTGTCGCCTTCCGGGGGGCCAACGAGGTCGTGGACTATCTGGTCGCCCAGGGTGCCGACCTCGACGCTCGGACGGTTGATGGCTGGTCGCCGCTCGCCATTGCCCGCGGCCTCAGTTACTCAGATTTCTACAAGGCCCAGGTGCTGACCGCGGCGCACCTGGAGGCGTTGATGGCCGAGCGGGGTATCGCCATCGACGGCGCAGGACACACGGTGCCGGGCTCCGTGTGTTACGACTGTCTCCAGACGCGGAACGACCAGATTCAGTTCGTGACCGATCGAGACGCAAAGATGGAAGCGATCTTCGACCCAACCAACCGCGGCATCCAGATGCCGCCGGCCCCGTAACGCGAGAACATGTGCCGCAGGCCTACAGGCCTGCGATCCCCGCACAGCTCAACCTACGGCGCCTTGAACGCCCACAACTCGCCGGGGAACCCGCCGCCGGCAATGGCCACGACCAGGTACTGTTCGCCATCGACCATGTACGTCATCGGCGACCCTGTGGCCGGGACCGGCAGCGCCACCGTGCCCACCTCTTCGCCGGTGGCCTTGTCGTAGGCACGCAGCGCCGAGCCGCGGACGCCCTCCGCATTGGTGAACAGTCCGCCGTCACCGGCAACGACCAGCGTCTTGGTGACCAGCGTGCCGATGCGGGCATTGGCGACTCCGGTGCGCGGCACCTCCACGCCCTGGAGCAGCGGGTGATTCCGGATACTGTCCGCGGTCTCACCGTGCGCCACTTGCCACACGATTTCGCCACGGTTCAGGTCGATGGCCGTGATCCGCCCCCATGGCGGTTTGACGATCGTGATGCCCTCGATGTTGGTGCCACCGACGCCCGCATCGCCCAGGCCTCCGCCTGTCCCGCCGCGACCCTGACCGCTCGGCCGTGGTTGTCCCATGATGTAGTCCATGTTCGATTGGCGCGGATCGTTCACGAGGCCCAGGCCGTGCACCTCCGTCTTCGAATACTGATAGAAGATGCCGGTCTCCGGGTCGAACGAGCCGCCGGGCCAGTTCGCGCCCCCGGTCAGGCCCGGGAGATGGAGCGTGCCCAAGGTCCCGTCGAGCGTGGCCACCGATGGCGGAGAAAAGAGCGGGCCCATCCGGTAGCGCAATGCCGCGTCCTCGGCTCGCTGCCGTAGCTCGGGCGTGAAGTCGATCAGGTCGTCCACGGTCACGCCCTGCCGGTCGAACGGCGGCGGCTTGGTCGGGAACGGCTGGGTCGCAGAGGTCACCTCGCCGGGGACATCTGACTGCGGCACCGGCCGTTCTTCGATCGGCCAGACCGGTTCACCGTTGGCTCGGTCAAGCACGAAGAGGAACCCTTGCTTGGTCGGTTGTGCCAGCGCCTTGATTGCGCGACCGTCCACCGTGATGTCGACCAGGACAGGTGCGCAGGGCAGATCGAAGTCCCACACGTCGTGGTGCACGGTCTGGAAGTGCCACACCCGGTCACCGGTGGCAATCTCGATCGCCACGATGCTGTCCCCGTACAGGTTGTCACCCGGGCGGTGCCCCCCGTAGAGGTCCCCGGTCGGCATCTCGACGGGCAGATAGACATAGCCCAGCTCCTCGTCGATGGTCATCTGGCCCCACACGCCCGTGTTCCCGGTGTAGCGCCACGAGTCGTTGCCCCAGGTGTCGTTCCCCGGTTCGTCCGCGGTGGGGATGGTGTGGAAGATCCACTTCCGTTCGCCCGACCGGGCGTCGATGCCGCGCACGTAGCCCTTCGGTTTCTCTTTCGTTGCGGGTGCCACGCCGGCCAGGTGTGCCGCGCCAATCATGATGACGCCGTTGGAGATGACCGGTGCCGCGTGGAGCCCGATCTCCGCATCAGGACCAAGGTCCTGATCCAGCCCCTGCTTCAGGTCCACCATCCCGTCTTCCCCGAAGTCGGCCATGCGGCGACCGGTGAGGGCGTTCAGGGCGATCAGGCGGTAGCCCGGCGTCACGTAGAAGATGACGCCGTCGTCACCGTCGTCCCAGTAGGTCAACCCGCGACCGGACAGCCGTCGTGGGGCACTCGCGCCGCGCTCGCCTTCGTTGAGGCGGTGCATCCACAACATCTCGCCGGTGGTGGCGTCCAGCGCTACGGCGGCCCGGCGGGTGCCCGCCGTGGTGTAGAGCACGCCGTTCGCCATGAGTGGGGTCGACTGGAAGATGTACTCCGGTCCAGGCCCGAGGTTGGCGGTGTCGAATCGCCACGCCAGCTCGAGGTCGTTGAAGTTCCCGGCGTCGATCTGGTCCAGGCCGGAGTAGCGCGTGTGCCCGAGGTCGCCGCCGTAGGTCGGCCACTCGCCGTCGGGTGCGCCCTGTTGGGCGGACACAGGCGCGGCGGCGAGGAGGAGCGCGACGCAGAGGCGCGGCAGGGCGCGTGCTTGATATCTGTCGAACATGCCTTGATTGTGCCACGGACGCCGTCAGACGGGTGCCGAGTGGGGGTCCCTACGATGCAGCCCAGTCGCCGCGCAGAAACGCCGTCGCAGTCGCCACGAACTGGTCCGACAGGCCTTCGGCGACGAGACTGAGATGTCCACCGTTCGGCACGACCCACAGCCAGGATCTCGGAATCGCGTGGTGCATCGACACCGCGATATCCACGGGGAAGAACGGGTCGCGGTCCCCGTGCACGATCAGGGTCGGAGCCGTGATGGTGGCCAAGGTCTTGGCCGTGAACGCCATGTCGTCATGGCTGTCCGCAAAGCCACGCGCCACCCGCCAGAGCGCCCGAATCTGGTCGTCCCCGTGACGATGCACACCACGCATCATGGTCCACATCTCCTCCGTCTGCGACTCTTCGGTCGTCCCTCTCATCAGGGTGCGCGCCTGCGCGGGGAAGTGACTGGTCGCGCTGATGAGCCCCATCGCCTGAACCCTGTCCGGTTGTTGCGTCGCCATATGCAACAAGGTCATGCCGCCGCCACTCATCCCGATCGCCCTGACGCGACCGATGCCCAGCTCGTCGAGCAGGGCGAAGATGTCGAGGGCCGATTGGCGCATGGTGAAGACGCCGGTGGGATTGGTCGAGCCGCCGTGGCCGCGCAGGTCCGGCACGATCAGGTCGTAGCTCTGGCCGAACCGGTCCAGTCCGCCCAGAATCGCCGACCACGTGTCGCCTGACCCCAGGAATCCGTGCAGCAGGACGAGCGGCTCTCCGTGCCCGGTGCGTTGGTAGTGCAGTTGGATACCGTTGAGGGAGACGGTGTGCTTCTCAGGCGCCATGCGCCTATTCTGCAACAGGTGGACGGCCTTCCGGCGTTGTCACGCGGCGCTGAGACGACTATGCTCCTCAGCATATTGGAAGGGAGTTGTCATGACCGTAGGTACATTCCGCGCTCGCGCCCGTCGGTTCAGCGTCGCCTGGGTGGCGTTGCTGGTGTTGCACGCGTTGGCTGGAAGCGCCCGTGGTCAGGGCCAGAGTGCGTGGGTGGGGACCTGGGCGACCGGGCCGGTGTTGCTGCCTTCGTCCACCGACGGGGTCCCGCCCGGACCCGGGCCGGCACCGGTGCGGATCCACGACCAGACCGCGCGGCAGATCATCCACACCAGCATCGGCGGGTCGGCGCTGCGGGTCGCGCTCACGAATGTCTTTGGCAGCGAACCGCTCGATATCGGTGCGGCGCACGTCGCGTTGCGGGACGGCGAGGCCTCCATCGATACGAGGCACGGGGCGGCGCTCCTGTTTGCGGGCGCGCCCTCGGTCACCGTCGCGCCCGGCGGCATGGTCGTCAGCGACCCAGTCGAGATGGGCGTCCCGGCCCTCGCCGATCTGGTTATCGATCTGTATGTGACGAGCGACTCAGCCGCGGGCGACGGCGCGACGATGCACGGGACCGGGCTCACCACCAACTACGTGTCGCCCGCTGGCGAGCACACCGGTGTGGCCACGCTGCCGGTCGATCGGACATTCCAGTCCTGGTTCTATCTGTCGCGGGTCGACGTACTGGCACCGGCGGGCACACCGGTCATCGTCACGCTTGGCGACTCCATCACTGATGGCACCGCCTCGACCCCAGACACCCACAGTCGATGGCCGGATTTCCTGGCCCGCCGGCTCGTGCAGCGCCCTGGTAGCACGCCACCCGGCGTGCTCAACGTGGGGATCGGCGGGAACCGCGTGCTGAGTGACAACGCGGGTCTCGGCATCTTGCGGCGCGACGCAGACGGGCCGGCGCCACCGCCGCCACACCCCAATGCCCTCTTTGGTCCGAGTGCCTTGTCGCGGCTGGACCGCGACGTGTTGGCCCAACCTGGTGTGACGCACGTCATCGTGTTGGAATCCACCAATGACATTGGGATGGCCTTCGAGTCGGAAACGCCCACGGTGGAGGAGATCATCGCCGGGCACATGGAGTTGATCGAACGGGTGCGAGCCCGGGGACTCAAGGTGTATGGCGGCACGCTGGCTCCGTTTGAGGGCGCGTTCTACTTCCGTGATATCGGTGAGGTGAAGCGCCAGGCCTTCAACGAGTGGATACGTACGTCCGGCGCTTACGACGCGGTCATCGACTTCGACGCGGCGGTGCGCGACCCGACCAACCCGGGTCGCATCCGCGAGGATTACCAGTCGGGTGATTGGCTCCATCCAAGCGACATCGGCTATCGCGCCATGGCGCAGGCCATTGATCTGACGCTGTTTGATAAATAGCCAGAATACGTCCGAAAGATCCATGAAAACGCTTCCGACCCAACGTCGTCTCGTCATGCATGTCAGTGTCGCCGTTGCCGCCGTGGGGTTCGTGTGGGCGCCGTGGCTCGCTGCGGGTCAGACGGCGGAGCCGCCCCGCACGCCGTGGGGCGCGCCGGACTTGGACGGTGTGTGGGATTTCCGCACCATCACGCCGTTGGAGCGGCCCGCCGCGCTCCAGGGCAAGTCGGTGCTCACGGCGGAAGAGGCGGCGGAATTCACACGCCAGTCGGCGGAGGGTCGCGATGCCGACCGCCGAGACGGCGGAGCCCAGCGCGATGTCGAGCGCGCCTACAACGATTTCTGGTGGGATTGGGGCAACAGCCTGACCGGGGATCTCCGCACGTCACTCATCGTCGATCCCCCGGACGGTCGCATTCCGGAGCAGACCGAGGCTGCACGGGAACGGGCGCTGGCGGCGCGTGCGAACGGGATCCGTCCCGTGCGGGGACCGAGTTCTATCAAGAGAACCGGCTTGCACGCGGCACCCTCCAGCTTGGCGGGACGGCGGTCGATCTACGCAGTATTACCTGCCCGCTCGTGGTGGTGGGCGCCAGTGAGGACAACATCGCACCGCCACCGAGCGTGAAGGCCCTGATGGAGCTGGTTGGCAGCGTCGACAAGGAATACATGGAATTGCCGGGTGGCCACATCTCGCTGATCGCCGGCCGCGGCGCCTCGCGTGACTGCTGGCCGCACGTGGCGGGTTGGCTGGCGGAACGGTCCCAATGCACGGAGGAAGGTAGACGACATGCCTGACTCAGCTTCGAGCGACGAACTGTTCAAGATGTGGCGAAAGCAGGTAGAAGGCACCGAGGCCTGGACCAAGGCGGTCAAGCAGGCGGCCAGCCATGGGCAGGTGCCTCCGAGTCCGCCTGATCCGACGCAGTTCTGGCAACAGTTCGTGGATCAGGCCTCGGCACAGGCGGCAACACCTTGGGCGGCATTTCAGCGCGCGGCGGCTGGCCCACCGAACCCCGACATGCTCCAGCAGTGGAAGAAGTTCCTTGATGACTGGATCGCCGCGTGGTCCAAAGCCCTCGAGGAGGCCATGAGCACGCCGGAGTTTGCCGAGGCGCTCGTAAGACCCTCGACCAGTTCCTGACCGTGCAGGGCAAGGCCAAAGAAGCCGCCAAGCGGACAAACAAGGCGACCCTCGACGCGTTGGGTCTCCCGTCGCGCGAGCAGATCACGGGGCTGTCACGTCAATTGATGGACCCGAGGACCGTCTGGAGTCGCTGGAAGATAAACTCGACGCCGGGGCAGCGGCCGCGCGAGCGGTTCGACCGGCGGCGACCCGCGGACGTACCAAGAACACCGTGCGAAAGCCTGTCGCCAGGCAGACCAAGCCGGCGGCGCGACGCGCGAAACCGAAGAAGTAGTCCGTACGAGCGGGGTGGCACATGCGAGGATTACGTCTTGATGATATGGCCGTGGGTGACGCGGCAGAGTTGACGCGCGTGGCCAGCGCGGGCGATGTCGCAGAATTCGTCGACTCCATCGGTGACCGCAACCCCATTCATCACGACTACGCGTACGCGGCGACGACGCGTTTCGGAAAACCGATTGTCCCAGGCATGTGGACCGCGGGCTTGGTGTCGGCCGTGCTGGGTACGAGACTGCCTGGTCCGGGATCCACCGCCGAGGACGGTGGTCGAGTACACCGAACACAAGGTGGGGGCGGCCGCTGCGACACAGTTTGCACTGGAGCCCTGGCTCTGGGCCGCGCAAGCCGCCGGGGCCTGGGCGCGCATGAACACGTCCCTTCTGGCGGCGTGGCAGACGACGCCGCGCACGCGCTCCCGATCGTAGCGGTCTCGCGGACCGTCTCGTCCACTCAGTTTCTCGCCGATCCCGCTTACTAGGGGATCTCCTAGTTCCGCGTGTCCCAGGCCGAGCACTATCCTGGGTGTGCTCGCCAGGGGACCTCTGGATGGGTCTGGGGGCCCCCTGGCTTGGTAGACAAGGAGGTGCAGTTGGAAACGCCGCCGGGGAGCACCAGCTCTCAGAGCCGCCGGGGGGCGCCGCAGTCGGGGTCGCGTAGAAGCGTGACCGCGAGCGGCTCCTGGTGGCGTTGAGGGCACGATGGGGCGCCGACCATCACACACACCCTGTCGAGGGCCGCGACGACACGCATGGCGAACGCGGTGACCAGCAAACAGGCCTGAGTCCTCAGGACTCGCAAGATGGCTCGACGCAGAAGCGCTCGGGGGAGCCGCGTGGCGGGAGGTGAGCGGAAGCAGGCGCCCGCCGCCGCCACGCGGCTCACGGAGGACGGCGAGCAAGCCCTCACTCGGTTGCAAGACGCCGAGTCGGCCTACAGGGATCTCTACGAGAACATCCCGGACATGGTGGTCTCGGCCGACGCGTTGGCGATTCTCGCAGACTGCAATCACTCGGCCGCCGAGGCATTGGGTCTCTCGAGCGACCGCCTGATCGGCACCGCCCTGGCCGACCTGTATCATCCCCAGTGCCGCAAGCGCGCGGTGCGAGTCTACGCCGCGGTGGTGAGCACCGGCGTGTCGCGCCAGGCTGAGTTCGACATCCGGCGTCAGGATGGTCGCACGATTGCCGTCGTCGCCCACGTGTCAGCCGTGCGAGACCGCCGTGGGCAGGTGGTTGGAAGTCGGTCCGTGCTGCGCGACGTCACGGCCCGCAGGCGGGTCGAAGACGCGCTCCGTGCATCACGCGCGCGCTACGAAAGCCTCTACGCGGACGCGCCGGACATGTTCGCCTCGGTCGACGTCGAGACGGGTCGTATCGTCCAGTGCAACCGGACGTTGTTACGGGCAACCGGCCAGACCCGTGATGCGATCATGGGACGTACGCTGCGCGATCTCCATGAGGCCGCGTGCTGGGAGACCCTGGCGCACGCGCTTCAGCGGTTGCGTGACGAGGACCACGTTCGGGATGTCGAGTTGCGGTTGCACGGCACGGGCGCCAGCGTCCTGGAGGTCAGCCTGAGTCTGGCGGCGATTCGCGACGAGGAAGACAACCTCTACTATCGGTGCACGTGGCGTGACATCACGGCGCGTCGTCGCGCACAAGACGCACTGCATCAGAAGCAGCGCGAATTGGAGCGCAGCCAAGCGGAGCTCCGGGCGCTGACGGCGCGGCTCATGACGGCGCAGGATGACGAGCGTCGCCGCATTTCGCGCGAACTGCACGACGATGTCAACCAGCGACTTGCCTTGCTGGCGCTCGAGATCGACACGCTCGAGCGGGACCTCCCGGGATCGACGGCCGAGACGGTGGCGCGCCTGGCCGCGCTGCGGGAGCGGGTGGTCTCGCTCTCTGATGACGTCCACCGGCTGGCGTATCAGTTCCATCCATCGATTCTCGATGACCTGGGGCTACCCACAGCTCTCGAAGCACTGGCCGACGATTTTCGACGACGGGAAGGGATCGAAGTCGATCTGGCCCTCACGGTGCTGAACAGAATCCCGCCGGAGGTTGCGTATTGCTGCTATCGGGTCACCCAGGAGTCGTTGCGCAACATCGCGGCGCATGCTCACGCGGACCGGGTCGCGCTGACGCTGCAGGCGACGGATGGGGGCATCGGGCTCGTCATCGAAGACTTTGGCGTCGGATTCGAGCCTGGCGGCGACGCCAACCGGCCGGGGCTCGGTGTGGTTGGCATGCAGGAGCGCGTGCGGCTGGTGGGCGGGCGCTTTCAGCTGGTGTCGCGGGTAGGGGAGGGGACCCGGATTGATATCTGGGTTCCGGCAGCGGGGGCGGCGTCGTGACCCGACCCCGCGTCATTCTGGCTGACGACCACACGCTGGTCGCGGACGGCCTCCGGAGTCTGCTTGAACCCCACTGCGAGCTCGTCGATATCGTGGGGGACGGTCGAGCCCTCCTCGAGTCCGCCGAGCGGCTGCGTCCCGATGTCATCCTGCTCGATATCTCGATGCCGGTGCTGAACGGGCTCGAAGCGGCGCATCGACTCAAGGACCTCCTGCCGAACAGCAAGGTGATCTTCCTGACGATGCACGCCGACCTCTCGTATCTCAAGGAAGCGTTCCGGGCCGGGGCATCGGGGTATCTCCTGAAGCGGTCGGCCGCGTCGGAACTCACGCATGCCATTTCCGAGGTGATGCGGGGCCGGCGCTACGTGACCCCGCTGCTGAGCTCGCCGGAGCTCGAGGCCTCCTTTGCCGGTCCGCTGCTCGACCCGCCAGCGCAACTCGGAGATCTCACGCCGCGGCAACGGGAGGTGGTGCAGCTCGCCGCGGAGGGCCGCACTGCCAAAGAGATCGCCGGCGTGCTGTCGATTTCGGTCAAGACGGTCGAGTTTCACAAGGCCCGCATCATGGAGCGGCTCGGCTTGCAGACCACCTCTGATCTGGTCAAATACGCTATCGCCCACGGCATTACATCCCTGTCGTAGCGCCGCCGCCCTACCCCCCAACCTGGTAACACGCACCGAACGTTGGGACTGGGGGACTGGGGATCGCCCTAGTTCCGGCGTGGCCCCTGCAGCCGCTATCGTTGATTACAAAGTGGAGGGTGCCATGCCGACTAGCCCACGCCAAGATACCCCCTCAGTGACCCCGCCCTGCCGCTATGTGTCCTGGCGTGCACCCACCGGGCTGTGGATCCGACACGTCCGGCTGGATGAGCACATGGAAATGATGCCGAGAGCCGTGTGCCTGCCCGCCGCATCGCCGCGTCGCCCCGTGGCGCCTCCGGCCGCTGGGCGGTCTGTGTCTTCGCGCTGACCCAAAGTCGTTTCGACGTAGCGCGTCGGTGCGCGACGCCCGCAGGGCACCGCTCGTTGTCCCGGGAGGTGTGAGACATGATCCAGTGCGTTGATACATACGAATCCTCGTTCGCGACGATCCTGCCAGCACATCTGACGCGGTTCGCAGACGTGTGTGTCGTCTGTGGCAAGGGACTGGTGACGGCGTGGGCAACAGGCGCGCACCACGCGTGTATCTGTCCCGAGTGCCTCAGCGGCCTGTACCCGCGAGCGTCGGGTGTGCGTCTGGGTGAACGTCGTGGCGCTCTCGCTGCGACCCGGTATGAACGCTAGCGCTAGGGGTCGCGGGAGCGAAACCGGCCTTCCTGCAGGAAGTGGATCGCTTCGTCAGCGACATCCCGCCGGTTCATGATGAATGTGTGTGTCGCGGGAAGGACCAGAAAATCCGCGGCCCCATCGAGCCGGGCGCGGTCCACGCCGACCTTTCCATCGTCTGGCCCGGGGATGAGCCATGAGGTCAAGGGGTTCAGGCTCCGGTCGCCGGTAATGATCCCGAGGCTGAACCGGATGGGTGGGAGCTGCCGCGCGATGCCCGATGCGCCGGTTCCCAGCTGGGACCCCGCCGGTCCCAACAACGCGCGCAACAGCGGGGTCGACGCAAACGTGTCGACGATCTCGCTGCCCTGGCTTGGTGGACTCAGCATGACAACGCGCCCCGCATGCGCCCGCGGCTGCCCCGCAAGGTAGGCTCGCACCAGCACGCCGCCCATCGAGTGGGTCACGAAGTGCACCGTCTCGGTCGCCGCCGGGCAGCATGCCTCGACCGCGGCTGCCAACTCCTCCACGAGCGTCTCGATCGATTCAGACGTCGATGGATAGCCGAAACGAACCACGCGATAGCCGGCGTCTTCCAGTCGATTGCCGAGAATGGCCATCGAGGCAGCTGTACGGCCAAGACCGTGAATCAACATGACCGGGTCGCCACTCGGCGGCGAGGAGGCGCAGCCAAGCCACCCAGCGCACCAGCCGAGCACCACGGCGAGACGGATGCCATGCCAGGACAGTGGGGCGTCTCGGCGCGGAACGCTGCTGCGGTGTGTCACGTTCGGCCATCCGCTGGTTCTGGCCCGCTGGGACGAGCCCCGCTGGGACGAGCAATGACGCGAATCAAGGGCTGCGAGCTGATGAAGGTTCGGGATAGCTTGGTGTGTCCCGAGTGATCGAAGAGTCGATACCCGAATCGCTCAAGGAGGTCCAAGGGCCCTGCGGGGTCGCGTCCGCCGTCCAGCATCATCTGGTTGTGCAGCTCCAGAAACAGCAAGGGCTTGTTGTCGGATTCGAAAATCGCCGCGCCACCTCTCAGCACATCCTCCTCGAGACTTTCGACATCCACTTTGACGTGAGTCGGCCGCACCGCGCGATCGCTCGCGAGGCTCGCCAGCGTGACTTGCCGTATCCTCGACATCTCGGCGTCGGTGTGTCCTGTCGTGGGCTCGACGTAGTAGCCTATGCCGATGACTCCGGCGGCGATCATCTGTTTCTCACCCACCGTATCGCCGACGCACGCTTCGACGATCTCGATTTGTTCGGAGACCTCGTTCAAGCTGGTTTGAATTCGTAGCATGCGGGCTGCGACCGGAGACGGATCGACCGCCACGATACGAGCCCCGGGTCCGGCCTTCCGGGCGGCCGCGATGGAGAAGATCCCGAAATGCGCCCCGATATCGAACAGCACCATGTCCTTCCGACACAGCCGCAGGAAGCCAGTCAGCTCCCGTTGTTGTTCGGGGTCGTCCATGACCGGTTTGTAGGCCACTCGATACGCGAGCGGATGACATCGCAGTGCGAGGCCGGGCGACACGTCCAGGCTGACGTCAGTACCGAGGCGATACAGTGCTTCGTCTGTCAGCCAGTTGAGACTGCGTCCCGGGGATCGGAGCCAGCTCCTGGCCTGCCTGGGAATCAGTTTCGCCAGTCTTCGCACGTGTCCTCGTCGATCGGATCGTCCCGCCGACACATCTTCGCATGACGCGCACGTTTCGACTTTGTGCCCACCGTTAGACGTTCGTCCAGGTGCTGGAAGACGAGGGCCTGGACGCGCCAGCCCAATCCTTCGCCGACGCCTTCGCGACTGCGGACTACAGCCTGTGGTTTGCCAACCAGGTCGCGCGCTACAACGTGCTGAACGGACTGCGTCCACCGGAGTCGGGCCACTGGCTCAACAACCCCGCGGCTGACGACATCGACTTCCAGATCGAAGCGGATTTTGCCGGCATCATGTCGCCCGGCCTGGTCAACAGCGCCGTCGATATCAGCGACCGGGTCGGCCACATCATGAACTACGGCCACGGATGGCATGGAGGCGTGTTCATCGCCTCGATGTACGCGTTGGCATTCCTGCAGGTCGACATCGAGACCATCATCCGCGAGGCCCTTAACGTGATTCCCGCCGAGAGTGATTTTCACCAGGTCGTGGCTGACGTCCTCGCCCTGCATGACGAGAATCCGGACGACTGG
>SXOW01000432.1 GCA_005778315.1 Acidobacteriota bacterium | reverse complement strand
GTCCGATAAACGTCAATAAGAGTGGCTGGAGGCGACTTCAGCGCACGTCCTGTAGGACAACAGGGGCGTTTGTGGCTCAGATCTGCCGCGCGGTAGTCGTGAGTGAGGGGGCGAAGCTGTATCGACACAGGCCGACGCTCGTGAACTGGTGGTGGCTGGCGGCCTGGCTGGTGTTCGTCGGGGCAAGCCCTGTGCCCGCGCGTGCACAACTTTCCCCGAGCCAGATTCCGGAGAATGTGCCGCCGGATGCGCCGTTCCAGCTTGGCCCGTTCTACGTGACGCCGACCTTCGAGCTGAGAGATGTCGGTGTCGACCCCAACGTCTTCAACGACGAATCGGAAGAACGAGCCTGGACGGCCACACCGTCCACGACAATTCAGTCCACGGCGCTCGCCGGTCCCTTCCGGCTGGCCACCAATCTGACGGCTGACTACCTGTGGTATCAGAGTTTTGCGGCCGAGCGTTCGCTCAATACCAACGTGGCTGCACGGCTTGAGGCCTATCTCGACCGCATCCGACCCTGGGCGTCGGCGGGGTGGCTGCGAACACGGGCGCGCCGGGGATTTGAGATCGACGCTCGCGCTCCACGTCGTACACCGTCGTTCGGGACCGGCGTGGACTGGGTCCTTGGGAGTCGCACGTCGATCGCGACGTCGGCCCAATTTCAGCGGTCGGAATATGCGGACACCGCTACCTTTGCTGGTGTCTCTCTGGCCGACCAGCTCAACGGGGATGAGACGAGTTACCGGGCGGGCCTTGTGTTCGACGTCACACCCCTGACGGCATTTCGCGTGGATGGTGAACGGCGCACCGCTCGTTTCCTTGAAGGTTCGGTGCGCGACAATGCATCGTGGGCTGTGCTCCCGAGCCTCGTGTTCCAGCCTGGCGCTGCCCTGTCGGGCAGCGTCATAGTGGGCTATCGCTCGTTCGCCCCAACCAACCTCGAGCTCGAGGGGTTCAACGGCGTGGAAGTCAACACGACCGCGGCCATCAATGTGAGAGAAACCACCCAAGTCGCCATCGAGGGCAGCCGGGGGATCGAGTATTCCTTCGAGGAGTTGCACCCGTACTACCTGCAAACTGGTGGACGTGTGCAGGTCCTCCAGCGGGTTGGTGGACCGGTGGAGGTCACGCTCATGGGCGCCATCTATGAGTTGGCGTTTCGCGACTTGCCGGGCGACCCGCAGGGTCCTCGTGGCAGTCAACGTCTGAGGCTTGCAGGAATTGGGGTAGGGTACCGCCTGAGCGAAACCGTGCGGCTGAGTCTCAACGCACAGTCCGAGAAACGGCGATCGGTGGCTCGACCCAATCGCGACTACGATCGGATGTTCTACTATGGGTCCATTGCATACACACCGTAAGCGTTGGCCTCGCTGGCGTGGGCTCCGGGTCCTTGCGGGCGCGCTGAGTGTGCTGGTCGCGGGAGCAGTCGGCGCTGCGTGGGGGCAACCGACCGCGGCCGCGGGCTATGTCGTAGGTCCGGAAGATGTCGTGAAGGTGACTGTCTTCGGCGAAGACGAACTGTCCGGCCGACACTTGGTTGACGTTGGCGGCACGATGACCGTGGGGCTCATCGGTCGCGTGACCGTCAAGGGGCTGACGCTGCGTGAGATTGAGCAGGAGATCACGAAGCGGCTGGCGAACGGATTCCTCATCAATCCTCAGGTTACGGCGGAGATCGAGGAGCATCGGGAGCAGAGCGTCGTTGTGCTGGGCGAGGTGGCAATGCCTGGCATCTACCCGCACTCGGGGAATTTGAGCCTCATCGAACTCCTCGCGAAGGCGGGAGGGGTCACGGCCCAGGCCGGGACGAAACTCCAGATCGTCCGGCCCTTAGTGCATCCCGGGACCGGCTTGTCCTCCGTCGACCCGGCCTCGGAACCCGAGGTCATCACGATCCGCCTTGACGAGATCCGGACCGGTAGTCTGGCCCTCGTGATGCTCCGCGATGGTGACCGGGTCAATGTACCCAGGGCGGCCGTGTTTTTCGTGACAGGTCAAGTCGCGTCGCCAGGGTTCTACGTCTGGACCGAGGGGATGACGGTGGAGCAAGCGATCGCACTGGCGGGCGGCTATACGGCCCGCGGGTCGAGCCGAGGCATCCGGGTCCGACGGATGGTCGACGGCGAGCGGGTCGAAGTCCGGATAGAGGAACGCGATGTCGTTCAACCGGACGATACCGTGCATGTCCGCCCCCGCTTGTTCTGACACCCGTCGCCTGCTTAGCCCGGCAGCTCGCTATGGGGCGGCCCCTTGAGGCTCATCTTTCTCAGCCCATCAAGTCAACTTGGCGGCTCCGAGGCCAGCTTACGAGATGTCCTCGTGAGCCTGCGACGCGCGCAGCCGACCTGGGAACTCACGTTGGTGACGCCCGGGGACGGCCCTCTCGTGGCGGCCGTCCGTGGCCAAGATGTGCACACCGTGATCGTGCCGTTCTCGCCCGCGCTTGCCAGGTTCGGGGAACGTGGGGCTACGCGCGCGTGGATTCCGGCTCTGGTCAGATTCATCAAGGCCGCTTGGGGTGTGCCAGCCTATGTACGGACACTGCGCGCGGTGATTCGGGAGCGCCAGGCAGAGGTCATTCACACGAACGGGGTCAAGGCGCATCTGCTTGGTGCCGCCGCGAAGCCGCACGGGACCGCGCTGGTCTGGCACATGCATGAATACCTGAGGCCCCGTCCCCTCAGTTCGGCGTTGCTTCGCAGACTCGCCCCGCGATGCGATGCCGTGGTCGCTGTCTCCGAGAGCGTCGCCCGGGACATGCGCCGCGCGCTTGGCGATGCGTGCCCCGTTTCCACGGTGTACAACGGCATCGACCTGACCCGCTTTGCGCCCGCTGGCCCACGCCTCGACCTGGACCAGCTGTCCGGACTACCGCCCGCCCCCCGTCCGGTCGTGCGGGTCGGGCTGGTGGCGGTCATGGCCTGCTGGAAGGGCCACGATGTGTTCTTGGAGGCCATGGCGGCGTTGCCGCGACATCTGCCGGTGCGGGGCTATGTCGTGGGCGGTCCGATCTACGAGACGGACGCGAGTGAGACGTCGCTCGACGGTCTACGAACGCGGGCACGACAGCTTGGGCTGGATGACCGCGTCGGATTCACCGGCTTTGTGCGCGCGCCGGAAGAGGCGATGCGCGCGTTGGATGTCGTCGTTCACGCAAGCACGGAGCCGGAGCCGTTCGGCCTCGTCATCGCGGAGGCGATGGCGTGTGCGAGAGCGATTGTGGTGACCCGGTCCGGGGGGGCGGCGGAGCTTGTCGAGGACGGGGTCGACGGCCTGTGCGTGCCTCCCGGTGACGCCAGCGCCCTCGCCGACGCCGTGGGCGAGCTGGTTCGGAGACCAGACCGGCGGCGTCGCCTCAGCGAGACCGGTCATCGGCGAGCCACCCGTTTCGACCGGAACCGGCTCGCCGACGCCTTGGTTCCTCTGTACGCCGCGGCAGCGGGTCGGGTCCAGCCGTAATGCGCGTGCTTCATCTGTACAGCGGCAATCTGTTCGGCGGCATCGAGATGCTCCTGGCCCTCCTCGCGCGCAAGCGTGGCCTGTGTCCCACCATGGAGCCGGTATTCGCCCTCTGCTACACCGGTCGACTGGCTGACGAGCTTGCCGCAACCGGGTCCGACGTGCACCAGCTTGGCACCGTACGGGTGGCGAAGCCGATGACGATCCTTCGGGCTCGGCGCGCCCTCCGTCGTCTGGTCGACACCGAGCGTTTCGATGTTGTGGTCTCACATGGTCCCTGGGTGAGCGGCGTCTTCGGGCCGGCACTTCGGCAGGGCGCACCGCCGCTCGTAGAATGGCTGCACAGTCCGCGGACCGACTCCTGGGTGGACCGCTGGGGCCGTAGGACCCGACCACGCCTGGTCGTCTGCAACTCAAGGTACACGGCATCGACCGAGTCCTCGGTCACGTCCGATACCCGTGTCGAGTGGCTGTACCCGCCCGTAGATGTGACTCCCCCGGTTGCGGACCACGATGGACGCCGCACGCTGCGACGCGATCTGCATACGCCCGACGACGCGGTCGTCGTCCTGCAGGCAAGCCGGATGCAGTCCCTGAAGGGGCACCGGGTGCATCTCGAAGCCTTGGCGCGGCTCAACGAGCTGCCAAACTGGGTATTGTGGTTCGTGGGCGGGGCCCAACGACCGTTCGAGGTCAGCTACGTCGATGAGCTCAAAGCCGACGCGCAGCGCCTGGGCATTGCGCACCGGGTGCGGTTCGCCGGTGAGCGGTGCGACGTGGCCCGCGTGATGGCCGCCGCAGACATCTACTGTCAGCCGAACACCGCGCCTGAGGCTTTCGGCATGGTCTTTGTCGAAGCGCTGGTCGCCGGCTTGCCGGTGGTCGCGGGAGACGACGGCGGCCCTCCCGAGGTCGTTGACAGCAGCTGCGGGCTGCTGGTGCCGCCCGGCGATGTCGACGCGCTGGCAGTGGCCCTCTGCCTCTTGATCCGCGACCCGGCGAGTCGCCGTCGACTCGGACGCCACGGGCCCCGCCGCGCCCGTGAACTCTGCGATCCTGCCACGCAACTCCCCCGACTATCGGAGCTACTTCGTCAGGTCGTGTCGCCGTGACCGAGAGCACCGTGACGTCGAGTAGTCGACACAACCTCGCGGCAGAGGGCGACGTTCTGATGACCGGTCGCGACGACATCGCCGGGTTCGATGACGCGCAGTCTCACGAGTGGGTCAGCGCGGCGCCCGCCATGCCGATCTGGCGGATCAGCCAGTGGACCGTGGCGGAGTGGTTCGTCGTGAGCCAGACCCTGCTGCCCGCCGTGTTGCTGCTGCCCGGGACTCAGGCCCTCCGGTTCCCGATCCGGGTGTCCTCGTTCGTCTTGAGCCTTGGCATCCTCGGCTACATGTTGCTGCTCCGCAATATCTCCTTGCCGAAGCATCCGGCGCGACCCTGGCTCATCGCCACGGTGGTCTATTTGGCGGTGATGATCGGACATCCGATGACCAACTCGCCCACCGGCGGGTTGGCCCAGGTCGTCCTGTATCTGTGCGTGATGAGCCCCTTGCTGTGGGCGCCGAGCGTCGTGCGCACGCCGGAGCACTTTCGTCGGCTGGTGATCCTGCTCCTCATCATGAATGGCGTCAACGCCGTCGTGGGCGTGCTCCAGGTCTACGATCCCGATACCTGGATGCCAGCCGAATTCTCGCGCATTGTCACCGAATCCCGTTACGGGCTCGGGTCGGTGTCGTATATCGGGGCCGATGGCCAGCGCATCATTCGACCGCCGGGCCTGTTCGACTCGCCGGGCGCGGTTGCCGGACCTGGGATGTTTGCCGGCTTGCTGGGTGCGGTGTTCGCGGCCAGTCGAATTCGCGTGATCTATCGGCTGGCCGCAGCTGGGTTGGCTCTTGGCGGCATCACGGCCATTTACCTCAGCCAGGTCCGCACGTCGCTCGTGCTCCTCGTGTTGATGCTGTTGGTGTACCTCCTGGCCTTGATTCAACAACGCCGCGTGGCCAGTGCGACAGCGTTTGGCACACTGCTCGTTGGGCTCGTGCTCGGAGGACTGTCGTTGGCGGCCGTGCTGGGTGGCAACGCGGTGCTGAACCGTGTCACGACATTGTTCGAGTCCGATCCGTTCGAGCTCTACTATGCGAGCCGCGGCGGACAAGTCGCGTTCGCGTTCAACGACGTCTTCAACGCGCCCCTCGGAGCCGGGTTGGGTCGATGGGGCATGATCGCCCATTACTTCTTCGACCCGACGAACTTCGACTCGCCGTCCGTGTGGGTGGAGATCCAGATCGCCGGTTGGTTGGTCGATGGCGGGTTCGTCGTCTTGACGACCTACGCCGTCGCGCTGATCTTGACTGCCGCCTACGAGTGGCGCGTCACACGGCGGGCCTCAGACGAGTGGGTGCGCGCCAGCGGCGCGGTCGTGCTCGCGGCGAATGTGGGGACCACCCTGCTGTGCATGACGTTCACGCCGTTTCTCATGGCCATCGGCATGCAGTATTGGTTCCTGGCCGGCGCGCTGTTCGGCGTTGACGAGGGCCAAGCCGACGCCACACACGACCCATGACACCATGGCTGCTCGTCTCGGGCGACTTCACTGGGCGTGGTGGTATGGACCGCGCGAACCTGGCCTTGGCGGCGCACTTGGCCGGTCAGCCAGATGTGGAACTGCACCTGGTGACCCACCAGGTTGATACGGACACGTTCGGACCCGACCCCGTCCGCTGCCACCACGTGCCCCGTCCGGGCGGGTGGCATGTGGCCGGGGCTCCACTGCTCGCGCGCGCTGGTCGCAAGTGCGCGCGACGCCTCACGCGGCGCGGTGGCCGGGTGATCGTCAATGGGGGCAACTGCCTCTGGTCGGATGTCTCCTGGGTGCACTACGTGCACGCGGCCTATGAGCCAGAAACCCATACGCAGAGCATTCGCCGCGTGAAGGACCGGCTGGTCCGCGGTCGGATCCTGGCGAGGGAACGTGAGACGCTCCGCACCGTTCGATTGGCCATCTGCAACAGTCGGCGAACTCAGCGGGACCTCGTGGACAGACTGCGCGTGCCGGTGTCCCGTACCCGGGTTATCTACTATGGCATCGACGCGGAACGCTTCGGATACGTTGATCGAGAGACCGCAGCAGCCGCGCGCGAAGCCTTGGGCTGGCCGTCGGATCGCCCGAACGTACTCTTCATCGGCGCGCTGGGTGATCGTCGGAAGGGCTTTGACACGTTGTTCGAGACGTGGGTCACGCTATGCCGCGAGCCATCGTGGGACGGACACCTCGTCGTGGTGGGGACTGGCGGTGAGCTGACGTCGTGGCAACGACGCACGCAGGAGGCTGGTCTCGGTGGGCGCGCGACCTTTCTTGGGTTTCGGACCGATATCGCACGGATCATTGCGGCCAGCGACGTAGCCGTGCATCCGGCGCGGTATGAAGCGTACGGGCTGGGAGCGCACGAAGTCCTCTGCCGTGGTCTCCCGGTGGTGGTCACATCCACCGCGGGTGTGGCCGAGCGATATCCGCCCGCACTGGTCGACCTGTTGCTGCAGGACCCCGACAGTCCCGCCGAGCTGGCGTCGCGGCTTCGCGCGTGGCGCGAGATGCAGGACAGGATCCATGCTGAGGTGCGGACGTTTTCGGACGAGCTCCGTCGCCGCAGTTGGGGCGACATGGCTGCGGACATCGTTGACGCCGTGCGTGGCCGTGGGTGAGTGACGGCGTGCTGCATGTGTTGACAGGGGCGTATCCGCCGCAGACGGGCGGCGTCAGTGACTACTGCGCGGCGGTCGCGAGCGGTTTTTCTGACGTTGGCGTCCCGATTCACATTTGGAGTTCCGGCGTGCCGGCCGGGGACCTGCCGGCGGAGCTGCCGGGGGTGGCGCTCCACCGATTGCCCGCCCTGTTCTCGGTGCGGGGGCTTCGCCGGCTGGCTCGAGCGCTCGACCAGACGTCGGCGCCGCGCGTGCTGTTGCTGCAATACAGTCCGAACGTCCTCGGATGGCGCGGCATGAACCTGTTTGCCTGCCTCTGGCTGTTGATGCGGTCGCGTCGGGACGAAGTCCGGGTGATGTTCCATGAGCCGTATTTCTACTTCAGTCTGCGTCATCCGCTGTACAACGTCCTGGCCGTTGTCCAGCGGCTGATGGCAGTGGCGCTGCTGGGAGCAAGTCGCCAGGTCTATGTTTCAAGCTCAACGTGGGTGAGCCGCCTCCGCCCATACATGTGGTTCGGCGATCGGCCATTGCAATGGCTCCCTGTTCCGGCCAACGTCCCGCGATGCGATGACGAAGCGGCGGTGCAGCGGTGTCGTCACGAGCTGTCGGGTGGAAACCCGGGCGTCAGGGTGGTCGGGCACTTTGGTACCTACGGGGCACACGTGCGGTCCGTGTTGGAGCCCTGTCTCGCCGCACTCGCGGCTCGTGATTCGCGCCTGCGTGTCGCCTGCTTGGGACGCCATAGCGCGGCGTTCGCGCGAGACCTGGCCAGCCGCGTGCCGGCCCTTCGCGGACGGGTGGTGGCGTCAGGCGGGCTCGCGTCCACAGAAGTGTCCGCGTGGATTCGCGCGTGCGACGTCATGGTGCAGCCGTTCCTCGACGGCGTCACCACGCGGCGTGGGTCGTTGATGGCTGCGCTGGTGAACGGCGCACCAACGGTGACGACGGTCGGGGCGCTCACCGAGGCGTTCTGGCTCCAGGAGGACGGGATCGTGCTCGCGCCGGCGGGGGACGCACCGGGCCTCGCCGACCGCGTTATCGAGTTGCTCGGCGACGAGACTCGACGCCGCGCGTTGGGGTCCGCTGCCGCGGATCTCTATGAGCGCCGTTTCTCGGTTCGACACTCGGTTCAGCGATTGCACGCCGGGGCGGCCGACTCGTCGGCGTCCGGGTTCCAGGCCTCGTGATGAGTAGCCCGCGCGCGCAGCTGCCGGTCGTACCCCAGGCCATCGACCGGACGCTGCGCGTCGGCCTGTTGTGCGACTTCCCGGAAGAGGGCTGGCCCAGCATGGAACTGGTGGCGGATCGGTTGTTACATCATCTGCAGGCCGACCAACCCCACGTCTCCGTGACGCGTCTCTGTCCGCCGTTCGTGTCCCGCCTGGGACGGCTTGGCCGCACAAACCAGGAGGCACAGCCGCCGACGTCTGACCGGCTGATCAATCGCTACATCGACTACCCACGATGGCTGCGGCGTGAAGCAGTGGCGGGTCGGTTCGACCTCTTCCATGTGGTCGACCACAGCTATGCACATGTGGTCCACGACCTCCCTGCCGAGCGGTCACTGGTCACGTGTCACGACCTCGACGCGTTCCGGGGCGTGCTCGATCCGCTCCGACATCCGCAGCCGGTGCTTCGCCTGCTTGGGGCGCACAGCCTGTCAGGACTGACAGCGGCCGCCGCCGTGGTCTGCGACAGCCACGCCGTTCGGGACGAGTTGTTGTCGCACCGGCTGATGCCGGCGGCCCGCCTCACGGTCGTCCCGAACGGGGTACATCCGAGTCGGTCTCCCGAGCCCGACTCCGGGGGGGACAGCGAGGCGACCGCATTGCTCGGGGCCGCGGCCGCCGACGCTCCCGAACTGCTGCATGTGGGGAGTACGATTCCACGCAAGCGGATCGATCGGTTGCTGCGGGTGTTCGCACGGGTGGTTGCCCGCGTGCCGCAAGCCCGTCTCATCCGTGTCGGCGGCGCGTTGACCCGATCGCAGACGGCGACGGCGGCTCGCCTTGGCCTTGACAGCCGGATTACGACCCTGCCATTCCTCAACCAGTGCGTGCTGTCCGCTGTCTACCGTCGGGCGGCGCTTGCCCTGCTGACCTCAGACGCAGAGGGCTTTGGTCTTCCTGTGGTGGAGGCGCTGGCCTCCGGAACCCCCGTCGTGGCGACCGACCTGCCGGTGCTGCGTGAAATTGGAGGACCGTGTATCAGCTACTGTCAGCCGGACGACCTCGACGAGTGGGCCGCGACTGTGTGGAGGTTGTTGGATGAGCGCGAGCGGGACCCGGAGCGGTGGCTCGCGCGTCAGCGCCTGGGCGTGCGCCACGCCGCTGGGTTCTCATGGAAGGCATGCGCGGCGGAGATCGCGGGCCTCTACGCCCAGGTCGCACGGTCGGCGGACGCCGCCAGCGGCGTACCCCAGCCCTGGACAGCGCGCCGCGTCTGATGGCTGAGAGCGGCATTCGAGTCCTTCACGTCGGCAAGTACTATCCACCCGTGCCGGGCGGGATCGAGCAGGTAGTCAGACTCCTCTGCGAGAACGAGCGACCGGCGATTGACAGCCGCGCCCTCGTGTCGAATACCCGACACACGACGATCGAAGAGGTTGTGGAGGGCGTGCCGGTAACCCGGCTGGCCCGTGTTGGGTACATTGGGTCGGTGGGGTTGTGTCCGACACTGCCCCTGTGGCTGCGGCGCCTGCCGGCGGACGTGATCGTGGTGCACGAGCCGAACCCGATTGCGCTCGTCGCGGTGGTGCTCGCCCGTCCAAACACGGCGATACTCGTCTGGTTTCACAGCGAGGTGGTGCGCCCGCGCTGGAAGTATCGCCTCCTGTACCGACCGTTCTTGAGGGCCGTCCTGCGCCGCGCCGCGCGCATCGTCGTGTCCTCGCCAGCGCTGGCCCAGCACGCGCTCGAGTTGCAGGACTTTCAGGACAAATGCGTGGTCGTGCCGTATGGGGTCGACAGGGCGCGATTCGCGCCAACCGCGCGCGTGCTCGCGCGCGCCGAACGCATTCGCGCCGAGCATCCCGGTCCGCTCATCCTGTTCGTGGGACGGCTCGTGCCGTACAAGGGTGTGGATGTGCTCCTACGGGCGCTCGACGGTCTGGACGCCACGACGTTGCTCGTGGGGGATGGGCCCCTGCGCGCGGCCCTCGAAGCGCAGGCGGACGCGCTCGGGCTGTCCCGGGTCAGGTTTCTGGGCGCGGTGCCGGATGAAGAAGTGGCGTCGCTCTACCATGCAGCGGACATCTTCACCCTGCCGTCGGTGACCCGCGCCGAGGCCTTCGGCGTCGTCCAACTCGAAGCGATGGCGTGTGGCGTACCGGTCGTGAGTACCCGTCTCCCTTCTGGCGTGCCGTGGGTCAATCAGCACGAGCAGACCGGGCTTGTGGTACCCCCGGGCGATGCCACCGCGCTGCACGAAGCGCTTGCGACGCTGTTGCGCGACCCTGCGTTGCGGAATGCCCTCGGCCGCTCCGCGCGCGCCCGTGTCGACCGCGAGTTTACCCCCGAGCGGATGGCGCGCATGACCGGCGACATCTACCGGGAGGTGCTGGGCAGGGAGCGCCTGGTGCCTCTACCTGCTACCCCTCAACCGGGACCGGAGTAAGGTGATGGTGCACGACGCTGAATCCCAGCCGCCGTTTCCGTTCGCGAAACGCGCCCTGGATGTCGCGCTGTCGGGGGTCGGGCTCATACTCTCCGCTCCGCTCTGGGTGCTGTTCGCGGCCGCCATCAAGTGGCACGATGGGGGGGCCGTGTTCTTCACCCAGGACCGGATTGGCGAGGGTGGCCGCATCTTCAACACGCTGAAGTTCCGTTCGATGGTGCCTGACGCCGAGGCCGGGCTTGGTGCCGTGCAAGCAACCGTCGACGACCCGCGCGTGACTGCGATCGGGCGTGTGTTGCGCGCGGCCGCGATGGACGAGCTCCCGCAACTCTGGAATATTTTTCGCGGAGACATGAGTTTCGTGGGACCACGTGCGCTCAGGCCGGGAGAAACGGACGCCGACCAGCCGGGCGAAGTCGTGCCCATCGAGCGAATTCCGGGTTTTGAGGCTCGGAGCCGGATACGCCCTGGCTTGACCGGCATCGCGCAGATCTACGCGGACCGTGATCTGCCGCGACGCGCAAAGTTCCGCTACGACCGACTGTATGCCCGAACCCAGACGTTCCGGGGCGATCTGGCGCTAATCCTGTTATCGTTCTGGATCACGCTGCGGGGCACCTGGGAGGTGCGCGGACGTAAGTTCTGATCCGCAGCTACACCACATGCGCGACGTCGTCGTTATCGGGGGAGGGCCAGCGGGCTTGATGGCGGCCCGCACGCTGGCCCAGTGTGGGCACGACGCGGTGGTCATGGAAGAGCATCCCGAGATCGGTGCGCCCGTACATTGCACCGGGATTCTCGGACGTGATGCGTTCGACGAACTCGATCTGGATACCCGCGTCATCTTGGCGGTGGCTCATTCGGCGCGGTTCCACGCCACGGCAGGCAACACAGCCACCATCGAGAGCGATCAGGTGCACGCCGCGATCGTCGATCGACGATCGTTTGATGTCACGCTGGCGCGGCGGGCCGAGGCCGATGGCGCGGAAATACGGACGGCGACCCGGGTGTCCCAGCTCGTGATGGAGCGGGGGCGCGTCCGCGTGTTCACGGCCACGGGGGAGACGCTGACGGCCCGCGCGTGTGTCTTGGCCTGCGGTGCGAAGTACCGATTCAACCAGCAACTGGGCCTCGGGTTGCCAAAGCTCTTTGTGCAGAGTGCGCAGCTCGACGTCGCGTTCCCGCCGCTGGAACACATCGAGGTGCACCTGGACCATCGGCGGTTGCCCGGCGGGTTCGCCTGGGTAGTCCCGTTCCGCGATCGCGGCCAGTCACGCGTGAAGTTCGGTCTCCTCGGGGGAGAGCACGCCGGCGCCGTCTTTGATGACTTTTCCCGTCGCGTGGCCGCCCGAGTCGGGGTCGATCCGTCGCCGTGGCCGCGACCGCGACTGCGGATCCTGCCCCTTGGCCCCGTGCGACGCACCTACGCCAACCGGCTGCTGGCGGTCGGTGATGCGGCCGGATTGGTGAAGCCAACCACCGGCGGCGGCATCTACTATGGCTTGCTGAGCGGTCGCTGGGCGGCCGAGACACTGGACGTCGCGCTGCGTCGCGACCAACTCGACGCAACCCGGTTGCGCGCCTATGAGCTGCGGTGGCGGGAGCGACTCGGACCCGAGATCAGAGCCGGCCTGGCGTTTCGGACCATAGCGGCCCGGTTGGACGACAAGGCGATCTCGACGCTCATCGACCTGGCGAATATTGACGGTCTGGTTCCGACGCTCAAACGTACCGCCAACTTCAATTGGCATCGCGACGCCACGCTCGCGTTGCTCCGCAACACGGAATTCCGAAAAGTCGTCCTGAATTCGTTCTGGGGCTAGTGCTCCGCCTTCTCCCCTTCGCCTGATCCCCCTCCACGTCGACCGCGCTCAGCGTCAATCGAGTCGCTGGTCGCTGCTCCGGAACGCGACGGGAGCGGACGTGTGTCTCGGGGGTTCATGGGGAGGACCGGCGCGCCAGCGGTGGCCAGCGAGAACCAGTTCTTGAGCCGAGCGAGCGCACCGCTCTTGGAATGCACCATCGTGTCGAGTCGCTCGATGACGTCGAGGGACTCGGCCAACGTCGACACGACACCGATGCCTTGACTCAACGCCTGGCCGCGGCTGTCACCGTCGTTGGGGTCCCGCACCATCAGCAGCGCTTTCGCCGCCGAGGCGCTCACGCAGTCTGTACATTCGATGAGCTGGTCGTCGACGATCAGGTCCAGTCTGAGCGCGCGGGCGATCTCGCCACGTGAGCTGGGCACGGTCGCGACGGAAGGCAGGTAGTACCCGTGGCGTTCGATCCACGATTGCGTCTGGACCTGGACGGTGTCGCCAGTGGTGGTGGGACGCTTGGTCAGGAAGAACACCTCCCAACGATGTCGCCGTGACAGGGCATACAGCCGCGCGATCTGGTCGGGTTCATACGCCGCCAGCGTGGTCCACCAGTTCTCCGAACGGACGATCCGTCTCCACGCGTGCTTGAGCTCACTCGTTGAGGGGTCCCCCGATGATGATGTCGGGCGGGCTGCCCCGCCGTCTTCCAGGCAGGCAGTAGTCAGTGCTGTTTGAAAGTCGGCGAGCACGCCGTCGAGGTCAAACCCCAGCCGCAATCCCATGCGAACCCCCGTTGTCATGGCGATCCTGGCGTGGTGCGTGAATGACGATCGCGGCGAGCACGACGGCCAGCGCGGCGTTGGCCGGCATACGAAGGCCCGTTTCCCACAGGCTTTGCACGCCGACCGCGACGAGTCCCCCCGCCGCGCCCAGCCGGATCCACCTCGATGCCATGTGGTCGGCCCCGATCCGCCGGCGGGCCCGCGTGACGAAGAGCACCGTCACCCCCAGCGCGGGGACGGACAGGAGCAACCCTCCCTCCGTGGCGACCTGCAGCAACTGGTTGTGCGCCTGGTTGAAGACAAACAAGCGGTTCGACTCCTGGTAGACGAGCATAGCCGTCTGATAGGTTCCGGCGCCAGTGCCGGCAGCCCAGAAGTCTCGAACGACCGGCATGGTTTCCCGCCAGATGGTCAATCTGCCGCTGCCTTCGTCGAGCGTTTCCAGCAAGCGGCCCACCAGGTCCGTGGCGTCCGCAAACATCGCGACGACTGTGGCGGTGATCGCTCCATACACGCCGAGCCACCTCCACCGCTTTCGGTCAACGTGACGTCGGCCCGCGATCAGCATGAAGCCCGCCGCCGTGGCGAGGCCGACGAGGCCAGACCTCGAGAGGCTGAGGAAGAGCGCCACGCTCATCAGTACGGCCGCGAAGAGCAGGATGAGCGCGCGGCCGTCCAGGCCCGTGGCGAGTCGTGATGTCCACCGCAGGGTCGAGTCGTCGCCGGCTGTTCGGTGCAGGCGTGCGATCACATACCCGAAACAGACCGGCGTTGCCATGATCACCCAGCTGGCGAAATGATTGCGATTGACGAACGTGCCGAACGGCGTGGCGCCCTCGCTGTATGGCACCCATCGCCAATAGATCGCGTTGGTGCCCGTGGCCATCTGCGAGAGCGCCACCAATCCGAACACGATGCCCAGCCACGCGATGACTCTGATGGTCGCGCGTACCCCACCACGGGCAACCAGGGCCCCCGCCGCGACGAAGAGCAACGCGTTGGCGGTGAGGAGAGCGCAGGCCCACGCCGTGTCGAGGGGAGACACGGAAATGGGGGTCCAGCCGGTCGCGCGTGGGAGCAGTCGAATGGTGTCCACCACGGTCAGGGTGGCGGGTGACGCCCACGCCACCGCCGCGGCAGGCAGCGGCACCAGTTGGAGCCAGGCCAGGGTCACGACCGTGGCGAGCGTCCCATACAGCCACCCGTCGCTGGTGCAGAGCTGCCGGATCCGGCCCGTTTGGGTGAGGGCCAGCAGCGCCACCGCCACCAGATAGGGCGCCGTGGCCCATCGATACACGCCGCCGAACGCGGCGAGCGGCCATGCGAGGGCCAAGCACAGCAGTAGGCGTCCGAGAGCAAAAACGACCCGGTCAGGCCGCGGCAGATTTGTCGCTGTAGTAGCTCTTGTAGTGGTAGCCGTAGTAGCGAGAGTAGTAATACTTATTGCGCGAGAAGTCCACCCGGTTCAGCACCACGCCGATGACCTTGGCATTGCCCCCGGATCGCACCATGTCCAGCGCGCGCACGGCGTGAATCGTCGGTGTCATCTCGGCCCCAACCACGAACACCACCCCTGCTACGAGCGGCGCAATGATCACGGAGTCGGTGACCGCGAGCACCGGCGGTGAGTCGATGACGACCCAGTCGAAGGGGCCAGATTCGAGCCTGGTTACCAGACGACGCATCCGATCCGACGAGAGGAGCTCGGACGGATTTGGCGGTGGCTCGCCTGCCGTCAGGGCGAACAAGTTGGGGTCGTGCGTGCGCTGAATCGCCTCCCGGGGACGAGCCTGTCCGACCAGCACATGGGACAGGCCTACCTTGTTTGGCAGCCCCATCGTCTTGTGCATGCTGGGACGGCGCATGTCGGCGTCGATCAGCAGCACCTGCTTGCCGAGACGGGTCAGGCTGTGCGCGAGCGCCCAGGCCGAGGTCGACTTGCCCTCCGCCGGACG
>SXOW01000431.1 GCA_005778315.1 Acidobacteriota bacterium | reverse complement strand
GGAATCCCTCGATCACCGCGTCCGCCTGCCGGCAGAGACGGAGCACCAATGCGACGCCGTCGGCGTGTTTGAGATTGACCGCCACGGAGCGCCGGCTCCGATTGAGGAGCGCGTGTTCGTCAGGCAGCGCGATGCCGAGGCCGGATGGCCTCAGGCGGTCGATCTTCAGGACGTCGGCGCCAAGCTCCGCCAGCAACATGGCCGCCATCGGACATGGACCGATGCCGGCCAGTTCGACGATCTTGACGTCTGCCAAGGGTCCCATGTCTCGTGTCCGTTCGCCCGCCGTCCGACTCTTTGCACACCCCAGCCAGTATGGTGCTTGTGTTACGGCGCGGCCTGCGCCATGGTACCCGGACATCGCTTCAAGGCACCGCATGCGCGCACAGATTGTTTCCGCCGTTCTCTTGACCCTCCGGTGCCGCTCTGCGAGCGGTGCCCGGTCCCTGCGGTTGGCTGCGACGGTGCTGATGCTCTCCGCCAGCGCAGCCGCTCAGGACAACCTCGCCAATCCTCACGAAGGGAACCCCGGGGCGATCAGCGCCGGACGCGCGCTGTTTGAAACACGCTGTGCCGAGTGCCACGGCGCGGACGCGAAAGGGATCAGCGGACCGGACCTGACGGTGATCTTCGCCGCCGGGCGCAGCGATGGACGTGTGTTCCAGACCGTCCGGGCCGGTATCCCCGGGAGCATCATGCCCTCGAGTACCGCCCCCGACGACGAACTGTGGGCGATCGTGAGCTATCTCAAGAGCTTGGGCACGGTGTCGCTGGTCGAGTATGCGACGGGGAACGCAGACCAGGGGCGCGACGTCTACCTGGCGAACTGTGCCCGTTGTCACCGGGTGGGGAGCGATGGCGGTCGGCTGGGCCCCGATCTCTCGCGGGTTACCAGGAGCCGCTCGCGCGCCGGTATGACGTCAGCCATCCGAGACCCCAGCGCGGCGATGGGTGTCGGATACCGGACGGTGGCGCTGGTGACCGCCGACGGGGAGCGCATCCGTGGGCTCAAGAAAGCAGAGGACGCATTTTCCATCCAGATCGTGGACACGTCCGAGCGCTTGCAGGGCTACCTGAAGACGGGGCTTCGCCAGGTACAAGATCAGGCCGAGTCGTTGATGCCCCCATTTGGTCCAGACGTGTTGAGCGAGGCCGAGCTGGACGATCTGCTACGTTTTCTGACGTCGGTGCATGAGGAGAGTGACGGCCCCTGATCGCGGTGGCGTTCGGTGGGTACGTCGTCGGATTTCGTGGAATCCCGGGCCAGACGCCTGGCGAGACAAGGCAAATCACAGATGCGCGTGACGAGACTCGCGGCGCTGACCGCGCTCATGGCTGTATCCGGACCGGTGGGCGTGTCAGCCCAGGAACCGGTGGCGGGCCCGACACAGGCGCAACTCCTCGACGGGTTCACCGATCCAACGCGCTGGCCAACCTTTTCGGGAGACTACAGTGGTCGACGCCACAGCCCCCTGACCCAGATCACGCCGCAGAACGTCAATCGGCTCACACCCCAGTGGACCTTCCAGTCCGGGACGATGGCGCGGGGGCGCGGTTTCGAAACCACGCCGTTGGTCTGGGACGGGGTGCTGTATGTCACCGGCCCCAACAACTATGCGTGGGCGCTCGACGCCCGCACGGGGCGTAGGTTCTGGGAGTATCGGCGCGAGCTGCCCGACGATCTCACCTACGGCGCCAGCGCCCCGGTCAACCGCGGCTTCGGCCTCCTCGGAAACCACCTGTTCATGGTCACCCTCGACGCACACCTGCTGGCGTTCGACCGCACCACCGGAACCGTCCTGTGGGATGTGGAGCTGGCCGACTACCGGATCGGCTACTCCGCGACGATGGCGCCCCTCGTCGTCAACGGCAAGGTCATCATTGGCATCTCGGGCGGCGAGTACGCGACCAAGGGCTTCATCGACGCCTACGACCCGGAGACGGGCGAGCGCGACTGGCGCTTCTACACCATTCCGGGACCAGACGAGCCGGGCGGCGATACCTGGCCGTTTACCGGGGCGCGAGAGCGGGGCGGCGGTGGCACCTGGGCGACCGGCAGCTACGACCCCGAGCTCAACCTGCTGTATTGGGGCACCGGCAACCCGAACCCGGACTACTACGGCGACGACCGCCTGGGCGACAACCTGTATACCGCGTCCCTTGTGGCCCTTGATGCCGATACCGGCATCATCCAGTGGCACTATCAGTTCACGCCGCACGACGTGAACGACTGGGACTCGAACCATGTGCCGGTCCAGGCCGACATCACCTGGGAGGGCCGTCCGCGAAAGGTCGTGATGGTGGCGAACCGGAACGGGTTTTTCTACGTCCTCGACCGCGCCACGGGAGAACTGCTCCTCGGGAAACCGTTTACGGACACCACCTGGGCGCGCGAACTCGATGACAACGGCCGTCCCATCGTGCTCAACGACGGAAGCAAGGGCTGTCTGCCGGACTACTGGGGCGGCACGAACTTCATGCCGCCCTCCTTCGACCCCGCCCGAGGCCTGTTCTTTGTCAGCGCGCGTGAGACCTGCGCGACGTTCATTCCGCAGGAGCCGGACTTCGAACCGGGGCGACCCTCGTCCGGCGGTACGGTGTGGGTCGATCGCGACAAGGCCTACGGCGCCCTGCGCGCCATCGACGTGACCACGGGGGAGCGTCGCTGGGAGTTTCGGTATCCGACGCCCTCCATGGCTGGCACCATGTCGACCGCATCCGGTCTCGTGTTCACCGGCGACAACGAAGGCAATTTCATGGCGTTCGACGCCGAGAGCGGCGAGAACCTCTGGCATTACCCCACCGGGTGGTCTATCTGGGGCACCGCGGCCATCACCCATATGCTCGACGGCAAGCAGCATGTGCTGATTCCCTCGGGCACGAATCTCACCTCATTCGCACTGTCGGACGACACCCGATAGCGCCGTATCGTCTCTCGAGCGCAGCCTAGTCGTGACGTAGCGCGACCATCGGTTCGATTCTGGAGGCTCGTCGCGCAGGAACGGCTCCGGCGCCCAGTGCGACAAGCGTCAGCGCCACCGCTGACCCCAACATCACCATCGGGTCGCTGGCTTGCAGCTCGAACAGCAAGGACCGCGTGACACGTCCGAGTCCGACGGCCGCGGCCAGCCCCGCGACGCCGCCGATGAGTGTCATCCGCGTCACTTGCCGCATGACGAGCGCGCGCACCGCGCGCGAGTCGGCGCCGAGCGCCATGCGCAGTCCGATTTCCCGCGTGCGCTGCGCCACCGAGTAGGCGAGGACCCCATACAGGCCAACCGCGGCGAGGAGCGTGGCCAGGACCGCGAATGCGGCCGACAGCACGCCGATGGTGCGGTCGATGAACACGTTGTCTCTGACCTGCGCGTCCATGGTGCGCAGGTCTTCCACCGGCAGGTTGGGGTCGAGCCGGCTGACCACCCTGGGCAGCGCCGAGAGCAGCTGGTCACCGCGCGTCGCCGCCCGCACGTAGAAATTCATGGAGCCGACGTTGCTGTTCTGACGATATGGTCGAAAAAACAGCGGCGGGATCTCCCCCTTGACTTCGCTGTACTTGGCGTCAGGTGCCAGCCCGATGATCTGAGTGTCGAGTTCGGCGTCTCGACCGCCGCTGCTCATCCACTTGCCGACGGCGTCCTGGCCGAGGTTGAACTTCTCGGCGAAACGTTGGTTGACTATGGCTACTTTGGGGGCGTCGCCCGCGTCGGCGAGTGTGAACTCGCGACCAGCCAAGAGCGGCATGCCCATGGCCCGGAAGTAGCCAGACCCTACTTCGTTGAAGCGCGACTCGGTATCGGTGTCGGGTCCGGCGTCGAATCCCTCCACCCGCACGCTGTTGCCCCAGTTGCTGCCGGCCAGCAAGGGTACCCGGGAGGCGGCGACACGCGTGGCGCCGGGCACCGTGCCCAGTTCGTCTTCGAGTCGAGCGAAGAACGCCAGCGACTGTTCGGGTGTGTACCCGTTCAGGTTCGGCGAGACGGAGAACGTCACCAGCTCGTCGATGTCGAGACCCAGCTCAACGCGGCTCACGTTGTACAGACTCTTCGTAAACAGGCCGGCGGAGACGAGCAGCACCATCGAGAGCCCGATTTGCACCGTGGCGAGCGACGTACGGAAGCGCGCCGCCGATCGAGACCCGGATGAGTGGCCGGCGTGTTGTTTCACGGTCGCGATCAGGTCCGGCCGCGTGCTCTGCCAGGCGGGGACCAGCCCGAACAACACACCGGTTCCCAGCGCGAGCACGCCAACAAACAGGAAGGCCGGTGTGTCGAGCGCCTTCGGGAACGCCGCGACCGCTTGGGCTGGCAGGAACGACACAAACACAGCCAGCGTCCACCGCGCCACCAAGAGACCGGCCGCGGCGCCGAGTGACGCGAGGAGGCATGCCTCGAGCAGCAGCTGCCCGATGAGCTGCCCCCGGTTCGCGCCGAGCGACAAGCGCACACCCATCTCTGCCGCCCGGGTGGCGCCGCGCGCGAGCAGCAAGTTCGCGATGTTCGAGCAGGCAATAATCAGCACAAACGCCGTGACTCCCAACAGCAGCAAGAGCGGTGCCTGCGCGTCCTCGTCCACGCCGCTCTGTCCCCTATCACCCTCGGCTAGGCCTACCTCGCGGGTTCGAAAGCGGGCGAGCGTTTGTTCGCTCATGCCTTCCTGCAGCGGGGCCTCGACGTCGTTGAGGATGGCACCATACGGGACATTGATGGCGGTGTGAGCCTGCGCCATCGAGGTGCCCGGTTGGAGCCGGGCGAAGAGATACAACCAGTAGCTGCGCCGTGCGTCGAGGTCGCGACTGACCCCCAGGCGCTCGGCCATCGTGAGGGGCACGAAGACATACGGTCGGACCCCGAGCGTGGTCCCTGTGAAGCCGGCCGGCGCGACGCCGACGATGGTCAGGGCCTGGCCGTTCACGATCAGCGTGTCGTTGATGACTGAAGGGTCCTCGTCAAGCCGGGACCGCCAGTAGTCGTGGCTCAGCACGACGAGCGGAGACTCGCCCGTCTCGTCATCGGCTGGCCCGAGCAGCCGTCCCAGCGCCGGCTGCAGACCCAGCACTGGAAAGTAGCTCCCGGAGACGACCTCGCCACCGGCGGAGATGGTCTCGCCCCGGTAGGCCAGGTTCGTCCCGAATTGAACGTGCGCAACGATGTCCGTGAAAGGGGTCTGTTCGCGTTGGAGGTCGCGAAACATCGGGTAGCTGAAGACCTCGTCGCACCCGCCCGACTGGTTGCAGGAGGTGGATCCGGGTTTGGGGCCAGGCGCCGCCAGGTTGACGAGACGATCGGGCGCTGCGACCGGCAGCGGCCGGATCAGAAATTGCTCGAAGAGCGAAAAGATCGCGGCATTGGCGCCGATGCCCAGCGCGAGCGATGCAATCGCAATGATGGTGACAAACGGGCTGCGGAACAGCGAGCGTATCGCGCGCTTGAGAGAGAGCGTATGCATGCGGGCCTCCAGACTTCCCTCTGCTTAGACGACACCGTCAGCTCGAAGTTCGGACCAGTGGGCCGTCTTCGAACTCGTGGGTTACTCGTCTGATGCGTCGTCCGCGGGGACGCTGGCGGGCGGCACGATGCCGTGCAGCCGTGCGTAGACGACCATCTGCCCGTAGTGATTGAAACTATGCAGGGCGATGCCGGCCGCCACGGCTGCGCGTGACATCGACCCGAAAGCCGAGGGCACCAGGTCCAGGTGGTTTTCGACACTCAGCGTCGCCACCGCGCGATGCGCGTAGGTCAGCGCTCCGGCCAGGTAGTCTAAGATCTCGGCTTTCGAGCGCAGCCGCTCGGGACCGTTGTTGTGGCGGCCCGGCCCATAGGGCGATCGCTCCTCGAGCACGAGGGCGGCCGTCATATAGATCATCGTCGCGAGATGCCTGACCTGTTCGCCGAATGTGCGCTGGCCGGCGCCTGGGGCGAAGTTGTAGAGGTCGGCTGGCATCGCGTCCGCCAGCGAGACGACCTCATGTTCGACCAATGCGAGCTGACCACCATACCAGTCACGGATGGGGTCTTCGTCGAAGGGAAGCGTGTGTATCACCATCGAGGCTCGGGGACTCGCCAGCGTGACCTCGCCCGACATGGCCGAGTGTCGTCGGACCCCGTGATATCGTGGACTCACGCTATTCGAGTTGCCGGGAGCCAGAGTAACACCGGGCTCACTCATTACTCGTAGACAGGAGATTCACGATGCGACGCCTTCACCAGACTACACGACCCGCGCTGGTCGCCGGCGCTCTGACGCTCGGGTTGGCGCTCGGTGTCGGACACACCGTCACCACCGCGCAGGACGAGGCACCCGCGGGGGTGAGCAAATACACGCGGATCGATGCCACCGTGGCATGCGCCGGGGCGACCCCGGCCGAAGTGATGCCCGCCCTCAAGGAGTTGGGCTTTGCCTCCGTCATCAACTTCCGGACCGCGGAAGAGGAGGGCGCCAACATCGAGGGCAGCCGCGCCGCTGCCACGGCGGCCGGGCTCAAGTACATTCACATCCCGTTCCGGACCCCAAGCGACGAGACCACCGCGTCGTTCCTGACGGCCATCGCCGACACCGCGAACCAGCCGGCCTACATTCATTGCGCCTCGGCGAACCGGGTCGGCGCCATGTGGTTCATCAAGCGGGTGAAACAGGACGGCTGGGACCAGGACCGTGCGATGGCAGAGGCGGAGACCATCGGCCTCAGTAGCGAGCCGCTCAAGGCCTACGCCCGCAACTACGTCCAGTGACACCACAGCTGGACGCGGTCGGACGACACACACGGCGCGCGACATGCGCGCCTCGCGGGGCTCCGGAGGGGGGCATTCTGGCACCCCCGCGGAGCGGCCGCCCGAGGCCCTGGGCGTAGCCCCGGCTAAACCATCACCTCCGCCATGGGTTGTTGCGAAGCCACGAACCCTGATCTCCTTGGGCCTAGTCCGGTCGCGGGCCACCGTGACCCAGCCCGCCAGAGTTCGGACTGGCCGAGCCCCGGAACCGCGTGGAACCGCCGCACCGCCCTGAAGAGCTTACTGGGTGCGGCCGGCGTCATCGCCGTCAGCAGCTGCTCCGGCAGACGCGATGACGGGGCCACACCGCTGAGTCTCGCCTTCTGCGGGCAGCTGCTCTGCGTCGTCCCCTATGAGGTCGCTCGCGCGCGGGGACACTTCGGCGCGCAGGGGCTGCATGCCGAGTTGGTCTACACGCGGGGTGGGAGCGCCGCGATGCAGGCGCTGGTCGGGGGCGCGGTCGACTACGCCGGCACCTCGTTCGACGTGGCGCTGCAGGCGGTCGCCAACGGGGCGCCGATTCGACGGATTGCCTCGACCGGGCGGCTGCCGCTCTTTGCCCTTGCCGTGGCCCCGAAACACGGCGGGGCGGTCACCAGCATCATGGATCTCGAGCGGCGGACTGTCGGCATCTCTGGCCTCGGCAATGCCGACCACGCGTTGCTGCTGTTTCTGCTCGATCGGGCAGGGGCGGACCGTGCCAGCGTGGAGTTTGCCGCCATCGGCACGAACTTGTTCGACGCGCTACGTATTGGCCAGGTCGACGCCGCCATGCTGCAGGAACCGGCACTGTCGCTCATCATCGAGGCGGGCGGGGGCGAGCTGGTCAACTTCATGGAGATCGATCAAGCCCGGCGCCACCTCGGAGGCTCCTACGAGTTCATGGGGGTCTCGGTGCGTTCGGCCGAGCGTGACCGGCGGCTGCCGGAGATTCGCCGGCTCGCCGCCGCCCTCGTAGGCGGCCTGGCCGATACCCGGACGCTGCCGCCGGCTGAGATCGTCGCCACGTTGCCGCCTGCCCTGATCGCCGGTGGCGACCGCGCCCAGCTCGAGCAGATCATCGAACGCTACCGGTTGTCTCTCTACCCCGAGAGCGTCAGAATCGACGTCGACGCGTCACAGCGCGTGCAACGGGCGCAAGAGGTGGCCGGACTGCTCGAGCCCGGAGCGGTCGACCTCGGCACGCTGCTCGATGCCGACGCGCTCGCGGGCTAGTCGCGACAGTCTTCCGCTCTGCCGTGTCATCTCCACCTGCCACGATGTTGCGAGTCAGCGGGCTCACCGTCGGGTACGGCGAAGATCCGGTGATCGAGGGCATCGACCTGGAGATTGCGGCCGGGGAGTTCGTCAGTCTGGTGGGTCCCTCCGGCTCCGGCAAGACGAGCATCCTCCGGGTCGTGACCGAGCTGCTTGTGCCCCTCGCCGGTGTCGTCGAGCTCGATGCGCCCGTGCGTGATGTCGGTTTCCTGTTCCAGGATGACGCCCTGCTGCCGTGGCGTACGGTGCGGGAGAACGTCGCGCTCGGACTGCGGATCCGCGAGGTGCCGGCGGCGGCCATCGACGAACAGGTCGAGCACTGGCTCGCGCGGCTCGGGTTGGCCGGATACGAAGGCCGCTATCCCGGGCAGCTCTCTGGTGGCCAGCGGAAACGGGTGGCCATCGCCCAGGTGCTTGCCTTGAAGCCACGCCTGTTGCTCATGGACGAGCCGTTCGCGTCCTTGGACGCCATCGTGCGTACTCGCATTACCCAGGAGCTGCTCGAGTGGGTCGAACGGGAGCACCTGACCGTGCTGCTGGTCACCCATGACCTGGAAGAGGCGATCAGCGCATCGGACGCCGTCTACGTCCTTTCGCACGGACCGCGAGCGACGATCCAGGCCCGACACGTCGTCGACATTCCCCGGCCGCGGCGGTTGCTCGAATCGCGGCGTCATCCCACATTCGGACCGCTCGTCCAGCAGCTCTGGACGGAGTTGTCCACGGAGCCTCCTCGACGATGACATCCGCACGCGCGCGGAGTCTCCGTCGCGGGATCGCGCTCGCCCTGCTGCTCGGCCTGTGGGAAACGCTGGCTCGCATCGGGTGGTTCGACCCGTTCTATGCACCGCCGCCATCACACGTGGCGCAGGTCCTGTTCGAGCTGGTCGCGAGTGGCGAGATCTGGCCCCACCTGGGCGCCACCGCGACCGCGGCGTTCGCCGGGTTGCTCCTGGGCCTCGGGCTCGGCATTGGGCTCGGCTTCGCCGCTGCGCTGTCGCCGCGGTTGGCCGAGTTGCTCGAGCCGGTCATGATTCTGCTCAACGCGATACCACGCGTCATCCTTGCGCCGTTGTTCGTGATCTGGCTCGGCATCGGTCTGGCGTCGAAGCTCGCGCTGGCCACCATCCTCGTGGCGGTGCTCATCTTTTTCTCGGTCTACAACGGCATCCGGGAAGTCGACCAGCGTCTGGTCGAACGGGTTCGGACGCTCGGCGGGGGCCGCCGGGTGCTGATGCGTGAGGTCTACATCCCGTCGGTTACGGCCTGGGTGTTGGGCAACTTCAAGGTCGCCGTCGGCTTCGCGTTCACCGGCGCCGTGGTGGGCGAATTCGTGGCCTCGAGCCGCGGTCTCGGCTACCTGCTGCAGTTCGCGCAGACGACCTACAACGCCGCCCTGACCATCGCGCTGATCTTCGTCATCATGGTGTTCGTCCTGCTCCTCTTCGCGCTGTCGGAACGCTTAGAGCGACGACTGCTCGCCTGGCGGTATTCATGACTTAGACGGGGCTGCGCTACCCCACTTCGTCTAGACGGGGCTGCGCCCCGAGCCCCACGCGGCGGCTCCGTGGGGACCCCCGACGCCCCACTCCGCGGCCGCGGGGCGCGCATTGTCGCGCGCCCGGGGCGGCGGTGCCGCCCGGCTTAGAGGGGGCTGCGCTCCTCCACTTAGACGGGGCTGCGCCCCGAATGCCGCGTTAGTTCGCGAGCGGATGGGGGCGAATCTGGAACTTCACCAGGTTGCCCGGCTCGACCGGACCCCCTTCGACGTGCCACGCCGCGTCGGCTCCATAGGTGGCATAGATGCCCCGACCTTTCCAGCCGCCGTTCGGGTCGTCGATACGTCCGTCGACGCCTCGGCTGTGGAATCCTTGCGGATAGGGCACGCGCATCACCACCCACTCTTTGGTGTCCGGCAGCAGCGCGAGCAGCGAATCGGAGCTGGAGCCATTGGCGATGGGGACGTTTTCGCCCAGTCCGAGCGTGTTGAACTGGTCGACCCAGTTGTAATAGTGGAAGTCGGTGCCGATGTTGGTGCCCTTGAAGTCTGGCCCTGGCGCCTTGAAAAACTCCCAGCCCTCGTCGCACTGGCGGCCGTCTCGCACGGTCGGTCCGTTGAAGACGGTGCACTTCGAACGATCGAAGCTGGCGAAGTGACTGCTGCCGGCCAGCGCCGCCCACAGCTTGCCATTGCGGTCGACGTCGAGACCGCGCGTGCGATAGCCGTGTTCCGCCGGTACCGTGTACAGCTCGCTGACACAGGTCTCGGGTGGGTTGTCTCCCGGGTCCAACCGGACCAGTCTGCCTGGATAGTCGTCCGAGACGACCCAGACCGCGTCGTCGAGCGGATTCGTGATCACGCCATACGCGTCCGCGCTGATCCGCGTGTCCAGCGCCGGGTCGAACGCCGCCTCTTCCCCGCGGCGGGCCGGCTCGTTCCACGGTTTGCTGATGACGCCATCGCCGTTGGTGTCGAGCACGGTCGGGCACCAGCCCTGTGAGGCTCGCTCGTCACCGGTCTCGTCATACATCTTCGTGTTCAACCAGCCGACCACGTCACCGCCGCCACTGAAGTAGAGCGTGTTGTTGTCGTCTTCGGCGAACTGGAGATGATGGGTGCCGAAACAGGTGTGAATCAATACGAATTTCTGCGCTTCTGGGTCAAAGTAGCCGGCGTGTCGGAACGCCAGGTTGACGGGGAAGTTCTTGGCGTAGGCGTTGTCTGACCCGTCTTTGCACCAGTCTGGGTTCTCGATCGATTGGACCCGCGTGGTCAGCCAGACGCGACCCTCCCCATCGAGCATCGGATTGTGCGGGTTGGCGGGGTCGTTCCAGATCGCCTTTTCGCCAAAGTCCCGCCACGGTTCGAACCCTTCGGTGGCAAACATCGATGGCACGGTGGAGGCCTCGGCCCGGAGTGGAATCTTGAGCATGGTCGACTGGTGCTGCTCGGTATCGGTGATCAGCAAGAAGTCGTTGCCGATGTCGACCCCGTAGATGGGGCCGTTGGCGTTCACGCGCGGGTTCCGTTTGTCGGTGGCGATTTCGTCGTGCACGAACGCGACGTTGTCGCCCCAGTTCCACATGGTCAGCACGACGTTGCGCTCGATGCCGGATGGGCGTGGCGGGACCGGCGGCACGGCACCAGCCGCGATGCGGTCGCTCCAGTTCGCGACCATGTCCAGACCGCGCGCCCGCCCGAATTGCGTAATAAAGCTGCTCATCAGCGATCCGCGCTGGCCGCGCCGGGTGCGGTCCTCCCAGGCGGCGACGGTCGAGTCGAATTGGTCGAGGTCCGGCACGACCCGCGTGCGCTCGTTCCCGACTTGATGGCACCGCTGGCAGCCCTTCAGCACGTTGATCCACTCGCCCTGGTCCTGGAGGCGCTCGTTCATGGAACACACCATTGTGGTGGCGGCGACCGCCTCGGACTCCGCCGCCATGCAGTTCATAGCGCCCTATGCAGGCTGCAGCATGGGTGAATACTTCCGCGATTCCGGCCGTGATGCCTTGATCGTCTACGATGACCTTACCAAGCAAGCCTGGGCCTATCGGCAAATCTCCCTGCTGCTGCGCCGGCCGCCCGGCCGCGAGGCTTACCCCGGTGATGTTTTTTACCTGCACTCCCGTCTGCTTGAGCGGGCAGCCCGCGTGAATGCGGAACACATCGAGAAAATCACCAATGGGGCCGTCAAGGGCAAAACTGGTTCACTAACCGCTCTGCCGGTCATCGAAACCCAGGCTG
>SXOW01000430.1 GCA_005778315.1 Acidobacteriota bacterium | reverse complement strand
GAATTTTTCCTGGTCGCTGACGAAACCGAGGTGCCGGATCTGCGGATGCTCAGGCACTGACATGACGGGTGTGCCGATGAGCACGAGCGTCAGCGTGGGGTCGAACCGCGCGTAGTGCCGGAAATACTCGAAGAGTTCCCGACACCCCTTGTTCTCATCGATCCGGCCGACATAGATGATGGTAGGCCCCTTGATGCCGGTCGCCTGCCGGAATCGCTCGGGCTGCGGGTCCGTGGGGACATCAGAGCCGATGCCGACGACCACCCCGGGTACCGATTCGTTGCCGGACACGGCGTTGATCAGCGCCCGCTCCTCGACGGAGTTGTACATCAGCGCGCGGGCACGGCGGAAGCTGCCCCGGAAAATGCGCAAGCCAAGTGCCGCGTCCCGCTCCGCGGTGGGGACGAGCAGCCCGCGCCCATCGGTCACCCGGAGCCCGTGGTACGCGTGGTAGTAGCGGAAGCTGAAGAAGATGCAGTAGTCGTAGTCCGCGACATGACGGCGCAGGTGGTTGACCAGCGCCGGGCTTGTGGGACCCTCGCTGCGCAGCCAGGCCAGTTCCGCCGAGATCGAGTGCGATTCCTCGAACACCTGCCTGGAGCGGCGCCCGAAGTCATCGACATTGCGCTCGCGGCTGACCGGAAACCGACGGACCGGCACGTCGTTGACCCGCTCCGGGCCCACGTCGAGTTCGTTGCGCCACGTAATGTAGTCACGCGCGCAGGTCGTCAGGACTTCGACGTCGGCATGCCGCGCGAGGTGCTCGGCGACATACCGCGCATGCAGCTCGGCGCCGCCGTTCAGATCGGCCCCGTAGCGCTGCACGACGACTGCCAGCTTCACGGTTCGTCGGTGCCGGTCTGTGCCTCGGGCCGCGACGGCTCAGCCGAACTCGTCGTTGGCGCCGAGGGAGTGCCGGCTGCTGGGGATAGCTGGCTCGCGACCGGCTCGTTGGCCCGAGATGGTGGCGTCGCCTCCGCGGCGGGCCGCGGGGCTCCCGCCGGTTCTGCGCTTGTAGGGGAAGGCGCTGCCTCCGCCTCGCTGGGGCGCACGGCCGTCTCATCGCCCTCGCCCGGCCGCCGCCGTGACCGGCGTCGTCGTCGGCGTGTTCGTCCCGAATCTTGAGCGGATAGTTCGTCGGTTCCTTCCTCGGCGGTGTCCGTCGGCCTTTCGCTCCGCTTCTGGACCACCGACTCCAGCGCTCGCGAGCGCCGCTCGGAGAAATCGAGCCGACCGGAGACGGATTCGACCAGCATCTTGTGGTTCTTGACGTCGACAGCCAGCCGCGTCATTTCGACGACCAGATTGTTGAGCACCTCGTAGTTCAACGCGTCCAGCGCCTCGCGGGCCGCGAACTTCTTGCCCACTCGGTCGAACTGGGTGCTCACACGTTCAATGAGATCGGTCTGTCGCTGCAGGAGTTGCATGGTCCACGCATTGATTTCGGCTTGCCGAGACAGCGCGAACACGACCGGGTTCGGGTTGAAGAACAGTTTGAGTAACGGATTCAGGAGCTTGCGGATCAGACGGATCAATTTCCCCATCGGTCCTCTAGACGACGCGTAGATCGTCTCTTGATCGAAGTCGAAGACTTCGGGTGGCGGTGCGAACCCCTCGTGTGGCACCGGGTCGATGCGGCCCGGGGGTGCGAGCTGCCGGAAGTGCTCGACCAGATCCGACCGTATATGGCTCGGGTCGAGAAAACTTTCCAGCTTGACCGTGGCCAGCTCGCGAATCTGCTGCTCGGTATAGTCCGCGCCACGCTTCTCTCGGATGCGCTCACGGATCTGCTCCATGATGCGCGTGACGTCGATCGAATCCGCACGAATGTTGAACTCGGCCATGGTTGGCTATCGATTGAGCACTAGAACGGCCTGTAAATGATGCCGGCCACTGCGAGACCCCACCCGATGATACAGACGGCCAGCGGCCGGTCTCGGAGAAGGATATCTGACGGTCCGGGCCCTGCACGGTTGTCGTGTATCAACATCAGATACCGCAGCACGCCATACAACGGAAACGGCAGGGTCAAGGTCAGCAAATCGGTGCCGAACTCCGCGGTGGTGCTCGGGCTCGTCGTGTACATCGCGTAGCTTACCAGGGTGGCTCCCGCCACGATGGTGACCATCTGGTCGACCAGCGGCAGGGTGTAGCGAGCGAGCACCGGTCGATGGCCGGTGGCATTCGTGCCCAGGGTGACGACCTCTTGTCGGCGCTTCGTCAAACCGAGAAACAGCGCCAGCAACAGGGTGCACACGAGCAGCCACGGGCTGATCGCCACGCCAAGCACCACCGCGCCCGCCACGGCACGCACGACGAACCCGATGGCGATGGTCAGCACGTCGAGAATGGCTATCGTCTTGAGGGCCCACGTGTACACCGTCAGCAACGCCGCGAACGCCACAGACACGATCCCCAGGCCAGAGCCGAGGAGAAACGAGCCCGCGATGCCGCCGGCCAGCAGCAGGGCGGCGACCACGCCGGCAGCGAGTGGCGAGACCCGCCCGGCAGCTATCGGTCGCGTCGCTTTGACGGGATGGCACAGGTCGCGGGAGCGATCGCGCAGGTCGTTGATCAGGTACATCGCGCTTGAGAGCGCGCAGAAGATGGCAAACGTCGCGCACGAACGAGCCACGGCCCCCGGTTCGAGAAGCCGTTCCCCGAACACCAGGCCAGCAAAGACGAAGAGATTCTTGGTCCACTGATCCGGCCGAAGCGAGACGAGCAGGTCGGCCGCCAAAGTGTTGGCCGGCGTCTCACGCGGAGGCGAGACGCCGGTCATGGTCATTTGTACTCGTCACGGGCGCCCTTGACAGCGCGGTGGGCTGACTTGTTGCCTCAGGAGTCGAAACTGCTGACGGCTTCCGCCTCTGACTCGTAGGTGTCGAACACGGCCAGCAACTTGGTGATCGCCAGCAGATCGCTGATCCGCTTGGTGAGATTGACCAGCTTGAGCGTGCCACCCTGGTGTTTCACCGTGGTGTAGGTTCTGACGATCTCGCCCAGACCTGCACTGTCGACGTAGGGAACCTCTCCGAGGTTCAGGAGCAGTTTGTTGTGACCTTTCTGTATCAGGCTGTTGATCGACTCCCTCAACAGCTCGTCACCCTCGCCGATCGTCAGCTTGCCCTTGAGATCGATGACGACGACGTTCTCAAGTATGCGTTCCTCGATTATCATGGCAACTCTCCTGCTCCGTCCTACGCCGCATTCCCAACAAGTTATGGGAACGCGTAAGATCCTATTTGTCTGCGCTTTACAGCGAATTATTGACGGTCACGGTACTACGAAGCCCAACCTCTGTCAATTGACGGCGCCCGCGCCGCCCCTCGGACTAGTCGGTGTCGCGGCGTTGCTTCTTGCGTGACCGTTTCCGCGCCAGCGCCTGCTTCGCGCGACGCTTGTCGCCCGGCTTCAAGTAGAACGAGTGTTTCTTGATGTCCTTGATGATGTCTTCCTGCTGGACCTTACGCTTGAAGCGGCGCAGCGCGCTCTCGATCGACTCGCTGTCTTGCACCTTGACTTCAGCCAAATCTGGTTTTCACCTCCCTTACCGGTGAACGCTGCTGTCCTCACGATGACCGGCGACAGCGCGTACCGGGTCAGAAATGTGAATATGCTAGGCTTTCACCTCCGGCGCGCAGTCCTGCTCCGGAGACGGGGCAAACGGAAAGTCTAGGCCGAACCCCGGAGTTCCGTCAACGATGAAGATACTGGTGGTGGGGGGCGGTGCGCGTGAACACGCGCTGGTCTGGAAGTTCAGACAAGAGCCCGGGGTCAGCCGCGTCATCTGTGCGCCGGGCAACGCCGGTACTGCGGCGGATTCGAATCGGCCCCTCGATGTGTCGGATCCCCGGGCGATCCTGGCGCTCGCGGAGGAGGCATCGATCGATCTGACCGTCGTCGGGCCTGAGGTGCCGCTGGCGCAGGGTGTTCAAGACCTGTTTACGGCCAGCGGCCGGCTCTTGTTCGGCCCAAGCCGGGTGGCCGCTCAGCTCGAGTCCAGCAAAGCGTTCGCGAAGCAGTTCATGGCCGCGCACCGCGTGCCGACGGCGCGGTTCCGCGTCTGCGACACCGCGGATGAGGCGCTCGACGCCGTCTCAGGCGACCAGTTCGGCTTCCCGGTGGTCGTGAAAGCCGATGGGCTCGCAGCCGGCAAAGGAGTCACGGTCGCCGCCGACCGCGCGACGGCCGAACAGGCTGTCCGCGACGCCATGGTGGAAGGGCGGTTCGGTTCGGCCGGGCATCGGGTCGTGGTCGAAGAGTGTCTGGTCGGTCCCGAGGTGTCGTTCTTCGCCATCTGTGACGGCCAGCGTGCGCTCGCCCTGCCCACGGCACAAGATCACAAACGGGCGTTTGATGGCGATGCGGGTCCCAACACGGGCGGCATGGGGGCGTTTGCTCCGAGCGCCCTCGTGACGGCGGAGATTGACGCCCGTATCAGACGGGAGATCGTCGAGCCGGTGCTCGAGGGCTTTGCCGCCCAGGGTGACCCCTATCAAGGGTTCCTGTATGTGGGCCTCATGCTGACCGAGAGCGGGCCGCGCGTGATCGAGTTCAACGTCCGGTTGGGGGACCCAGAAGCGCAAGTGGTCCTCCCGATGCTCAGGGGAGAGTTGGCACCGGTCCTCGCGGCCGCCGCAGGTGGCTATCTGGGCCATAGCCAGCTGGCACAGACCCGCGATCCGCACGTCGGGGTGGTGCTGGCGTCCGGCGGGTATCCTGGGGCCTACGACACTGGTCTGCCGATAGCGGGTCTGGCCGCTGCGGCGGCGCTCGATGATGTCCTGATTTTTCACGCCGGCACGGCTGTTCGCGATGACGCGATCGTGACGACCGGGGGACGGGTGCTGACCGTGGTGGGTCGTGGCGCCGACATGACGCGGGCCATCGAGCGGGCCTACGCGGCCGAGGCGCGCATTACTTTTGCGCGGAAGCAGGTCCGGACGGACATCGGTCGGAAGGCTCTGTAGAAGGGGAGAGCGTGACGTATGAGTGATTTGCAGGTTCAGATCTTGATGGGGTCCGGCTCCGACGCCGAAGTGATGGCCAACACGGTTCGCACGTTGCGAGAACTCGGCATCACGTGCGACATGACGGTGGCGTCCGCCCACCGCTCACCGGACCGGGTGCGGCGGGTCATGGCAGACGCGCTCGCCCGGGGGGTGAAAGTGTTCGTGGTGGGGGCCGGCGCGGCCGCGCACCTGGCTGGCGTGGTGGCGGCCCACACGGCGCTGCCGGTCATCGGCGTGCCTATCGACTCGTCGCCGCTTGGCGGCTTCGACGCCTTGTTGGCGACCGTGCAGATGCCGCCGGGCATCCCTGTCGCCACCGTCGCGGTCGGGACGGCTGGTGCGACCAACGCCGCCGTGCTGGCGGCCCAGATCCTGGCCGTTGGCGACCCCGCCATTGCCGCCCGGCTTGACGACTACCGGCGTGGCCTTGCCGAGAAAGTCGAGCGCGCCGCCGCCGAGCTG
>SXOW01000429.1 GCA_005778315.1 Acidobacteriota bacterium | reverse complement strand
GTGGTCTCGGCGCTGTTCGAGGCGCAACGGTCAGGCGAGGGCCAGGTGGTGGACGCGGCGATGGTGGATGGGGTGGCCTCCTTGATGACCTCCGCCTACGCCCTGCTGAATGCGGGCGTGTCGCAGGACGTGCGCGGCGTCAACCTCCTCGACAGCGGGGCCCATTGCTACGACGTCTACCGGACGAGCGATGATAAGTACATCTCCCTCGCGCCGATCGAAGCGGGCTTCTACGCCACCCTGCTTGACCGGCTCAACCTCACGGACGACGAACTGCCGCACTCGACGGACCGGCGCCAGTGGCCTGCCCTGAAGACCAAACTGGCCGGACTGATCGCCACGCGCACCCGCGACCAGTGGGTGGCATTGCTCGAAGGCACCGACGCCTGTTTCGCGCCCGTCCTGAGCCTGCGGGAGGCGCCGCACCACGCGCATCACCAGGATCGGTCAACGTTCGTGGAAGGGAGCGGAGGGTGGCAGCCGAACGCGGCGCCTCGTTTCAGTCGGACGCCCAGCGCGATTCGCGGCGCGCCAGCGGCGGCCGGAGCCCACACGCGTCAGGCCCTGTCGGAGTGGGGGCTCGAAGACCGCGAGATCGACGCCCTGATCAGCCGCGGCGTCGCCGCGCAGCGCGTCACACCGTCATCCTAGCGAGCGGAGAATCCGGCTCGTCCCCGACGGATCACTGCGGCTGCACGTACGTGAGCCAGTGCTCGAACCCGGGGGCCTCGCCGGTCAAGGTGAGACGGAGTCGATCACCGAGGCGGGTCGCCACCGGCCCGGGGCAGGTCTCGCCGACCGGCCGACCATCCACCGACTCGACTGGCAGCACGCCGGCCGTCGTGCCGGTGAGGAAAACCTCGCGAGCCGTGGTCAGTTCGTGCGGCGCAATGTCTGCTTCGTCGACGGCGATGCCGTCGCTGTGCGCCAGTTCGATGACGCTCAGCCGCGTCACGCCCCTCAGCACGCGTTGCTCCGGCGGTGTGCGCACCCGTCCGGTGGCATCGACCACAAAGAGATTCGTTGTCGGCCCTTCGGCGAGCTGGTCATCCTCGTTCACGAAGAGCACCTCGTCGAAGCCCGCTTTCAGCGCGAGCGACTTGGCCATCATCCCGCTCGCATAGTTCGCCGAGACCTTGGCCTGCGGCGACACGATGTCTTCACGACGCTGATGCGTCTTCTTTTCGAGCCACAGCCGGACGGTGCGGGGGCGGGCCCGAGGCGGGCCGGGCAGGTGTGCCAGGATGTCCGCCTGTGGATCGTAGGCGGCGATCGCCAGCGAGACGCGTCGATCGAGCGGGACGACATCCACCTCCACCGACGCGTAGAAGGCGCTCGCTTTCACCGCCCGGGAACCCGGGTTGGCGCGCACGGTCTCTATGATGGCCGCCTCGATCTCAGCCTGTCCGTAGGCGAGCGGCAACCCCATGAGTTGGCACGAGTGCAGCAAACGCGCGACGTGGACGTCGAGCCGGAAGATGCCGGGGCCGCGAACGGTTTGATGGACCCCGGTGTAGTCGAACACGAGAGAACCGCGCTGCAGGCTGTGCGACAGCACGTGCACCGTCGCCTCGTGCCACGGCACGAACTGGCCGTTCAGCCAGATTCTTCTGTCCACGGGGGCGTGATTCGGCACGGCGGGGACTGTATCAGATGGCTCTTGCTCGGCAAACCCGATGGTCGAGAGCGGGACTAGCCTTAGGGCGCCGTGGATAGCTCGACGGTGGCCCACAGCTCAAGCGGGTCCGCGCGTTCCGCCCTACCGCCGCCGCGCCCGCCACCGAATGTGCGGCCCAGTCCGCCGGAACCACCACCGCCCGGCCCGCCGCCACCGCCGAAGTTACCCGGGCGACCGGGAAACCGGGGGCCGCCTCCGAGCAGATCTCGCAGGTTGACGGTTTCAAAGCCGACCCGGATGGTCTCGCCCGGTATCACGCCGAGGCCCATGCGGTGGTTGACGTCCCTGGCCAGCGGCACCCGCAGTTCGTAGACCAGCGTCGGACCGTTGCGCTGGACGGCAACCTCAAGCCCGCCCCCGACTGGCAGGGGAAGCCGACGCTCGCCGAGGTCCCCGGGGCCGAGCAGGTCGACCTGTCTCAAGCGCGCGCTCGACGGCGTGCCGGGTCCGCCTGGCCCTCGCCCGGTTTGACCGCCACTGACGGCGACTCTCGCCGTCCCGAGGTTGGCCACATCGGGCGGCGTGGGGTACCGGATGCCGTATTTCCCGCCCCTCCGCTCCGCCGGTTCAAGCCACACGGTGAGGCCGGCAGCCATGACCTGCTGTGCCACGACGCCGTCGCTGACCAAAGAGACGTAGAGAAATTCGTCGTCGTTGAGCAACCCCAGCGAGAGGTCGTACTGCTCGAACTCGGTGAGCAGGCCGGCCCAATCGTCCTCACTGCCGTCCGCGGCGATGGGACCCTGAGCCCATGTGCTGGGCGCCGTAACCTCTTCTTTGCAGGCCATCGTCGTGCACGAGACGAGGAGCAGGGCAGCGACACCCACGTGCCACCGGTGGTTGACCGTTCCTGTCTTGAAGGCCATCGTGCGACGGTGCCCCGGCCCGCGTCAGGCGGCGCGCCCGACGTGGCGTCCTCTCAGCAGGCCTCGAACAGACTCCGTTCTCTAGAACCGCACCCGCGAACCAAATGTCACGTGGAATCCACCCAGGTCCACGTCGGCGAAGTGGTCACCGACCGGCATGGTCACGTTGCCCCGTACGTAGCGAAACTGCACGCCCAGGCCGAAGTGCCGCATCTTGTCGTAGTTCCGAAGGAACGGAAGCCTGTCCAGCAGGTAGGTGTTAACGTCGACGGCGCTGTTGACACCGAGCGTGGTCGCGGATTGGCTGCTCACACGATGTCCGGTGAACAGCACGTGTGAGAACGGAAACGCACCTTCGGTATGCTCGACGTCGGAAATCAGATCCTGCTTCGCGTTGAACGCACTCGGCCCGAACGACGCCGACACCACCAACCAGTCGGCCAACTGTGTCACCCAGAGGGCGCGGATGTGCAGGCCCGTCTCCCGCCTCTCCAATCCCCCGACCACACCGGTCGTCGTGCGTGGGAGGTCGAAGAAAAACGGGTGCGGCACCTCGGAGCGGACCCGCGCGGAGTTCACCGACCGGTACCTCGAGACGTCAAGCCCAACCGCGAGGTTTCGCCACAGTTGCACCGATATCCCGCCGTCGAAAATGCCACCACCATCGACAGCGTAGTCGGCCTGGAACGCGCCCTGCTCGGAGAAAAGCTCCAACGTCTGTGTCGTGGCGAACGTGCGCGAGAGCGGGCGCCAGCCCAGATCCAGCCACGCCACGACGCGCTCGCTCGGCGCAGGTTGCGCCTGCGCGGGCGGGGCCTCGACGGCAAGCGCCAGGACGACCAGGCCGAGGATCAGTCCACCCGTGCGGCGGTGCGGCCCCTGTTCGACACGGGTGGCGTCGTTGGCGTGTGACATTCCGGGCGCCATTGTACCCGGAGCCACCACGCCGCAGATGGACCAGCCCTAGGCCAGGACTTCGTGGACGACGCGCGCCGGCTCGACGCCGGTCAAACGCGCGTCGAGGCCTTGGTGGTTGTGGGTGAACCGCTCGTGGTCGATCCCGAACAGGTGCAGGATGGTCGCCTGGAAGTCGCGGATGTGGACCGGGTCCTTGACGATGTTGTACGAGAAGTCGTCCGTCTCGCCGTAGACGGTGCCCCCTTTGACGCCACCACCCGCCATCCACAGACTGAAACAGCGAGGGTGATGGTCTCGACCGTACTCCGTCGGGGTCAACCGTCCCTGCGAGTAGATCGTTCGGCCAAACTCGCCGCCCCAGATAACCAGCGTCTCATCAAACAGGCCCCGCTCCTTGAGGTCCTGAATGAGCGCCCACGCGGCACGGTCCACGTCCCGCGCCTGCGCCGGCAACACTTCCGGGGCAAAGGAGTGCACGTCCCACCCCCGGTGATAGATCTGCACAAAGCGCACACCGCGCTCGACGAGACGACGCGCGATGAGGGCCGCGTTCTGGAATTTGCCAGCCTGTTTGGCGTCCTCACCCCAGCGTTCAAACGTGCTGTCCGGCTCGCTCGACAGATCAGCCATCTCTGGCACGGACGACTGCATCTTGAACGCCATCTCGTACTGCTCGATACGCGCGAGCGTCTCCGGGTCCCCGACGTCCGCATGTCGCAGTCGGTTCAGGTCCCCCAACCCGTCCAGCATCGCTCGTCGAACGGCTGGCGACACGCCTCGCGGGTCCTTGAGATACAGCACCGGGTCGGCTCCCGTGCGTAGGCCCACCCCGGCGTAGGCTGGTGACAGAAACCCGGCGCTCCACAGCTTGGCCGAAATCGCCTGCACGTTTGCCCGCGGGTGGCTCCGTTCGGCGTTCATCACCACGAACGTCGGCAAGTTCTCGTTCATGCTGCCAAGGCCATAGGCAAACCACGAGCCGATACACGGTCGGCCCGGAATCTGTTGCCCGGTCTGGATGAAGGTGATGCCCGGTTCGTGGTTGATCGCGTCGGTGTGCATCGACCTGATCACGACCAGGTCGTCGGCCATACTCGCCGTGTGCGGCAGGAGCTCCGAGAACCACGTGCCGCTCTGGCCGTGCTGCGCGAAGGTGAACACGGACGGCGCAATCGGGAAGCGCGACTGCCCGGACGTCATCGTGGTCAACCGCTGCCCCTGCCGTATCGACTCCGGGAGGTCTTTGTTGTACCAATCCTGCATCTGGGGTTTGTAGTCGAGCAGATCCATCTGCGGCGGTGCGCCCATCATGTGGAGATAGATGCACCGCTTCGCGCGGGGGGCAAAGTGTGGCAGCGACGGCAACCCGCCGACGCCGCTGGGTTGCGGGAGCGCAAAGGCGTCGGTCGACAACAGATTGGCGAGCGCAAGCCCGCCAAGGCCAGTGGCGGCGGTGCCAAAGAACTGACGGCGCGTCTCGGTGCGAATCGCTTCCTTGAATGGATGCATCGTGCCTACTTGTTGAGTACTTCGTCCAGGTTCAGCAACTGGTTTGCGAGCATGGTCCACGCCGCGGACTCGGGCACCGGCAACCCCCCGTCGAAGGCTGACTCGCCGACCTGCAGCAGCGCCTGGGCATCCCCTGGGCTACGCTCATAGAGCGTGAGAAATCCGTCCAGCGTCCGCTTCGCGACCGCGCGCTCAGGCGCGGTGAACGCACGCGCCAGCAGTCGGGTGGTGACGTAGTCGAGCCGCCGATCGACATCGTCCCCGGCCTCGCGCATCGCCCGTTGCGCGAGATGCCGCGCCGCTTCGACGAACTGTGTGTCGTTCATGGTCACCAGCGCCTGCAGCGGCGTATTCGTCCGCTCGCGTCGCACGGTGGAATACTCGCGTGTGGGGGCGTTGAAAATGTCCATCGACGCCGGCGGGGCCGAACGCTTCCAGAACGTATAGAGACTGCGCCGATAGAGGCTCTCGCCAGAGTCCTGCTGGTAGACCCGCGTATTGCTCTGAGGCATCGCCACCATCGACCACACGCCGTCGGGCTGATACGGCTTCACGCTCGCGCCGCCAATCGTGCGCACCAGCAATCCGCTCGCCGCCAGGGCGTAGTCTCGCACCATCTCCGCGTCCATGCGGAAACGCGGCCCCCGAGACAGCAGTCGGTTCTGTGGGTCCTGTTCCAGTTTGGCCGGCGTCGTGACCGCGGCCTGCCGATACGTGGCCGAGGTCACCAGCGTGCGAAAGAACTGCTTCACGTCCCAGCCCGACTCGCGAAACTCGACCGCCAAGTGATCGAGCAGGTCTGGATGCGAGGGGATCTCTCCCTGCGCGCCGAAGTCCTCACTGGTCGCCACCAGGCCGGTGCCGAACAGCTGCTGCCAGAATCGATTGACCGTGACCCGGCTCATGAGTGGGTTCGCGTCATCGACCAGCCAGCGTGCCAGCCCGAGACGGTTGCGCGGCAACGACGCGGCCATCGGCGGCAGCGCGGCCGGGGTTCCGGCCAGCACCCGCTCGAGCGGCTGGTCATACATGCCGCGGCTCAACACATGCGCTTCGGGCTCAGTGTCGGGCGACTCGTGCATGACGTGCGTGATGCTCCCGCGACGTCGTACCTCGCGCCACTGGCGCTCGATGTCCCGTTTGCTGGCCACCAGGGATTGGAAGGCGCTGTCCTCGATGCTCAGGTAGCGCAGCCGCAGCGCGTCCCGCTCCGCCTGGGTGAGCGCCTCGGGAGACTTCGTGCCGGCGCTCCGCACGGTCTCCCACTCGGCGACGACCCGCGCCTCGTCGACGGTGAGCACACGGTTGAACACCCGCAGATCCGCGATCCCGCCACCGGCAAAGTCCCGCACCTCGGCGACCCCGCCAGGCGTGGCCTCACCCCGTCCGAGGGCCAAGGGTCGATCGGTCAGGATCGAACCCTCCGCCTTCGCGAAGAATTCGCTGCCCTGCTCCTCGACCAGCGCACCGTCCTGGTAGATATGTAGCCCCCCGCGCTCACCCGAGCCGTCGTGGGTTACGACGATGTGGGTCCAGACGCCAGTGGGCATCCGCTTCGTGTTGATGGGACCGATCCGCGCGCTCGGCGCCGCCTCCCCGAGCAAGGCCCGGTCACCAGTCATGCGGAAGGTCAACTGACGGGAGTCGATGGTCATCGCCCACCCGCGCGAGCCGTCGTTCTCGTCGTACTGCCCGGCCACCGCGAATGTGCCTTCGTCTACTGGCTGATAGATCCACAGTGCGATCGAGAACGGTGTGTCGGTGTCCAGAGACAGCGCCGGCAGTTCTGCCCAGCCGCCTGCGTCAAATGTCAGCGCGGCGTGCCCCTGTGGTCCATCCACGACCCGCGCTCCGGACCGCACCACGATCGGCCGTTTCACCGCGTCGAGCCAGACGGCTGGACCATCGGCGTCGTCGAGCGCCATCGTCAGCACTTCGGCGGTCGGCTCAAGCGGCGTGGCGACATCGCGATGCGCGCCACGAGTCAACCACTCGTCGAACGCCGGGTCGATGGCTGCCGCCCTGGCTTGCAGTTGCGTCTCGACATCTGCCGCCTGCACGCGAAGTTGCCCCCACAACTCCCGGTCCGTCGTGTCGGGCACCACGAGGATCGGCGGCGGATCGGACACGTTCCCGTCCATGACGTATTGGGTCGTGTTCCGAAAGAAGGCCGTCATCGCGTAAAACTCACGTTGCGCGATGGGATCGAACTTGTGGTCGTGGCAGGTGGCGCACCCCACCGTGAGGCCGAGAAAGACACTCCCGATGGTCTCCGCCCGGTCCTTGGCGTAGATCGCTTCGTATTCCTCTGGGACGACGCCGCCTTCGTTGGTCGTGATGTTGTTGCGCTGGAACCCAGTGGCGACCAGTTGCTCGAGGCTCGGCGCAGGCAACAGGTCACCGGCAATCTGGTCGACCGTGAACTGGTCGAACGGCTGATTCTGATTGAACGCGGCGATCACCCAGTCGCGGTAGGCATACATCTCTCGATAGTTGTCGATGTGGATGCCGTGGGTATCGCCGTAGCGCGCTGCGTCCAACCAGTAGCGGGCACGGTGCTCGCCGTAGTGTGTGGACGACAGCAAGCGATCCACCAGGGTCTCGTACGCCGTATCCGAGGTGTCGGCGAGAAACGTGGCCAGGGTCCCTGGATCCACCGGAAGCCCGGTCAGATCAAGCGCCACACGACGCGCCAACGAAGCTTTATCCGCTTCCGGCGCCGGGGCCAACCGCTCCGCTTCGAGCCTCGACAGGACGAAACGGTCCAGTGGCTGTCGCGGCCAGTCCGTCGCCACAACCGTCGGCAGAACCGGCCGCTCGACCGGCTCAAATGACCAGTGCTGGTCCCAGGACGCCCCTTCCGAAATCCAGCGGCGCAGCATCGCAATCTCCGCGTCGCTCAGCGTCTTGTTCGCCGCCACCGGCGGCATGCGGCGCCGCGCGTCGGGGTGCGTGATGCGCTGAACCAGCAGACTGGCGTCCGGGTCGTCCGCCACGATGGCCGCACCGTTCGGTCGTGCCGCCATGGCTCCGTCCTGCGTGTCGAGCCGAAGCGCGGCCCGGCGCGACCCGACATCGGGACCGTGACACTGGAAACAGTTGTCGGCGAGGATCGGCCGTATGTCCCGCTGAAAGTCGAGGGGGTCGGACGCCTGGGCTGCCACCTGCACCCCACAGAGCGGTAACAAGGTAACGACCAAGCCGACACGCACAGCACGGCGAATACGAAAGTGCGACATGGGCCTTGACTCCGAAGCAGTCGAGCCTACTGTACGGACGCCCGTAGGGTGTGTTGTCGGCATTGTGCCACATCGGACTCCGCCTGTCCTGCGAGCGCGGGGCGGCACCACGCGGACGCCTCGCTGGAAAACCGCTCAGGGGCAGCTCATGTGGGGCGGGTCACCCTCGACTCGTAGCGGGCCGCCGGTCAGCGACCGAACGGTCTCCAGATCCACGCCTGGCGCCAGCTCCCGCAACAAGAAGCCGCCATCCGCCACATCGATCACAGCCAGGTTGGTGTAGATCCGGGTCACGACCCCGACGCCGGTCAGCGAGTAGGTACAGCGCTCGACCAGCTTGGGTTGGCCATCCACGGTGGTGTGCTCCGTGATGACCAGGACGTTCGGCACGCCGGCCACGAGGTCCATCGCGCCGCCCACCGCGGGTATCGCGTCAGCCTCGCCCGTGGACCAGTTGGCGAGGTCGCCGTTCGCCCCGATTTGCATCGCGCCCAGGATGGTGTAGTC
>SXOW01000428.1 GCA_005778315.1 Acidobacteriota bacterium | reverse complement strand
TCGTCGCTGGCGTCAGGGATCGCCTCCGCGGATGAGTTGTCTCGAGACCAGCAGCCCGTTCGCGGCACGCCGGTGGGGACTGGCGGTCCCGCGACGGGCCGGGACCCACGACTCGACGACCCCGCGCAGGGCGACGCGCCTGACCTGGGCGTGACGCAGGGGGTCCGTCAGGTGATTCTCGAGAGCGAGCAGCGACAGCGACGAGCGCTGCTGACCGGGTTGCAGCAGCTCGAGCGGCAACAGGCGAACCGCCGTCGTGCCGACCTGGTTGACATGGAGCGGGTGCTGGCGCAGTCGGGGGACGCCGACGCTGAGCTGGTGCGTGAGCAGTTGCTGCAGTACACGCGCCAGCTCTTGTCTCGCTGAAGCGGAACTTTTTTGCCGCCCGGACACTAAGTTAGTATGTGTCACATGAATTGCACAGTTCGTGTCGTCCTGCTCTCTGGCGTGCTCGCCGCGGTCGGCTGCGCGCCCCCAGTGGACGTGCCCTCCGCGCTGGAGGTCACCCAGATCTCGAGCGGCTGGTTTGACGCGGGACTCGATTCTCTGGGGCGCAAGAAGATCGTTCCCTCCGTGTCGTTTCGGCTCGAGAATGAGACGGACGACGAGCTGGGATTTCTGCAAATCAACGCCGTGTTTCGACGTGCGGGCGAGACGGAAGGCTGGGGCACCAAGTTCATTCGCGTCGCCGGCACCGAGGGGATTCCGCCAGGTGAAACCACCGAGTTGCTGCGGCTTGACTCGAATCGTGGGTATACCGGCGAGCAGTCCCAGGCAGAGATGCTCGGACATAGTGAATTTGTCGACGTCCAGATGGATCTGTATGTAAAGCATCGTGCTCAGCAGTGGGCGCTCCTCGAGACGCTCGATATCGATCGTCAACTCCTGATTCAGTAGCGCCGAGGCAACCCGCCGGCGTGCCTTCTTCCACCCAACCCGAGATTCGCCTTCAGCGTCGTCTTGGGCCCCTCGATGGCGCCGCCATCGTTGTATCGAACGTGATCGGCGGTGGGATTTTCCTGCTCCCCGCGTTCATCGCCCAGTCAGTGACCCATCCGTGGGCGATGCTGGCGGTCTGGGCCGCCGGCGGTGCCCTGGCGTTTACCGGAGCCATGGCCTACGCGGAACTCGCCGCCCTAAGGCCACGCGCCGGAGGTGAGTACGTCTACCTGCGCGAAGCGTTCGGACCGGTGGCGGGCTTTCTGACCGGCTGGACGTCGTTTGTGGCCGGCTTTAGCGGTGCCACTGCCGCCAGCGCGGTTGGGTTGGCCAGCTATGTGAGCCGGTTTGTGCCGGTGGCTGGCGACACGACACCGTTTCTCACGATTCCGTTGGGCCCGTTCCAGCTGGTCGCGTCGCCGCAAGCGGTTGTGGCGATCGCTGTCATCGCGCTGCTCTCGGCTGTCCACATGTATGGCCTCGGTCCTGGGCGGATCGTCCAAAATCTGCTGGCTGGTGCGAAGATCGCGCTCCTGGTGGCGTTCGTGGTGCTTGGTTTCGGCCTGGGCGAGGGCGACGCCGCGCATTTCGGAGCCGGGGGGGCGGTGTCGCCGGCCCTCTGGGTCCTGGCGCTGATTCCCGTCATGTTCAGCTACTCCGGGTGGAACGCCGCTGCCTATGTCGCCGAAGAGATCCGAGACCCCGGACGCAACCTGCCGCTGGCCCTTGGTCTCGGTACCGTCGCCGTGGTGGTTGTCTACCTCCTGCTGAACGCGCTCTACATCTACGCACTCCCCGTCGCGGAGTTGGCCACGGTGGACGTACGCGTCGTCGACGCCGCAGCCGACCAGCTCTTTGGGCCGGCGATCGCCGGACCGTTTGCGGCCGCCTCGGTCGTGATGATTGCGGCCAGCATCAGTGCGATGGTGCTGGCGGGGCCACGCGTGTATTACGCCATGGCGCGCGACGGACTCTTCCCCGCGTTCGCCGCGCGCCTGCACCCGAGATACCGCACCCCCTCACGGGCGATTGCGGCGCAGGGTATCTGGGCCAGCCTGTTGGTGCTGTCTGGGCGCTTCGACCAACTCGTCGAGTACACCGGGTTCGCGATCGTGCTGTTTGCCGGCGTCGGCGTCGCGTCACTGTTCGTCCTGCGTCGACGGCACCCCGACGAGCCACGACCGTTTCGTGCGTGGGGGTATCCGATCGCACCAGTGATCTTCGCTACCTCCAGCGCCCTGATTGTGCTGAATGCGCTCTGGCGCAGTCCCGCCACCGCTGGCGCGGGAGTGCTGGTGATCCTGGCCGGGCTACCGGTCTTTCTCTTCATGCGCCGGTCTCGTTCCAGGTGATGCCGGCGGTCCGTTCCGCGCCTTCCGTGGACGGGTGGTGTGGGCCGCACACGGACACCGCGTCCTCGCCTCGTGGTACGCTCGACAGATGATGAGAAGCACGACCGTCCTCGCTGTGCGCCACAACGGCGCTGCGGTCATGGCCGGCGATGGCCAGGTCACGTTCGGCGACACCGTGGTCAAGGCTGGCGCAAAGAAGATCCGTCGGTTGTACAACGACAAGATTCTGGCCGGCTTTGCCGGATCCGCGGCGGACTCGTTCGCGTTGTGTTCACGGTTCGAGTCGAAGCTAGAGCAGTATCGCGGCAATCTCGAACGGTCGGCCGTGGAACTGGCGAAGGACTGGCGCACCGATCGCCTTTTGCGTCGGCTGGAGGCGATGCTGCTGGTGATGGATGCCAATACCACCTTTCTGCTGTCGGGCACTGGCGATCTGATCGAACCGGATGATGGCATCGCGGCGATCGGGTCGGGTGGCGCCTACGCGTTGTCGGCCGCCAAAGCGCTGGCGCGGCACACACAACTCGATGCGAGGGCGGTCGCGGAGCAGGCCATGGGTATCGCCGCCTCCATTTGCATTTACACGAACGCCAGTGTCACCATCGAATCGTTGTAACAGGCGATGCCCATCTACCTTCCGGAGTCGTCAGACGCGCTCCGAACGTCCGTCGAGTCCGGGTCCGGGGGGCCGTCCGTCGAGGCCCTGACTCCGCGCGAAATCGTTGCCGAACTCGACAAGTACGTCATTTCGCAGGGGAAGGCGAAACGCGCCGTGGCGATCGCCCTGCGAAATCGCATGCGGCGCCAGCAACTGACTCCCG
>SXOW01000427.1 GCA_005778315.1 Acidobacteriota bacterium | reverse complement strand
GCCTACCAACAGAAAGGTTGAGCTCCCCACACCCTTCCCGGTCGTGCGGCTCTCAGTGGACCCACCTCGCGCTAGAAACGCGACGCGCGGAGCCAGACGTCGGCTCGCGCCCAGCTCGCCTCAAGATCGGCGTCCACTGCGGCATCGGTTCGTCCCTGGGCCTCAATCGCCGCCTTGAGCCCGAAGAGCGACCACCCATTGTGGGCATGGTCTTCGAGCTCCGCGCGGTAGACGCGCTCCGCGTCGATGTGGCGTCCCTGCTCCATGAGCGCCGCCCCCAACCAATGCCGCGCCGCGAACGGGAGCGGCTCTGGTTCGTCGTACTCGAAGGCGTCCTCGCGCTCGACCGCCCGCTCGAAGGAGGCGATCGCTGCGTCCAGGTCGCCACGTTCACGATGCAGCTCGCCTTCGAGGATCCCGGCCGCGACAGTGAGCAGGTCTTCGGCGGTGTGGAACCGCATCTGGGCCTCAGACGTCTCGGCGAGGTGCTTGACGCGGTTCAGGTAGACCTCGGCGAAATCGGCGTCCCCTTCCCGGAGGTGGGCGTAGCCTTGCGCGAAGTCCCAGAGCCCGCCCTCAACTTCACCCTCTGGGCGCTCGGTGACGTCCAACACCTCATCGAATCGACCGAACCGGAGCAGGGTCAAGGCGTGGTGGACGCTGACACCCGTCAGCTTGTGATAGTCCTTACCGGCTTGGATCGCCACCGCACTCTGGCCGTCCATTGACGCCGCGAACAGCAGCATGTGGAGGTTGTGCTGTGGGTAGATGGCGAAGCCGGCGCCAAAGGCCGCACGCTGGTCCGAATGCCAGGCTCTCGTGTTCGACTTCACGCCGTCGGCCCAGCGGCCAACCTCGTTCCACGTGTGCGAGGGCATGTGATTGATGTGGCTGGCCCCCGGAATAGAGCTGCCGAGGTGCTCCGCACAGGCCTCAGCCTTGTCCGGTCGCGTGGTCGACTCGGTGGCGTGAATGTAGAGATGGCACGCGCCTGGGTGTTTGATGTCACGTGCCAGCACACTCTCCAGCGCCGCGTGCAATCGCTGCACCCGAGGGTCGTTGATATCTCGTGTGCCCCGCCGGGGTTCCAGGAGAAAGAGGGCGTCTCCAAACAGGGTCGCCGCATCGAGGTCGTCCGGGAATTCCTCCACCACCAATCGCATGGCCTCCGCATAGGCCTCGTCCTGGTCCCGACTATTGCCGACCTCGAAGTTCTCGACGTAGCGAACAGACAGGGCGTCGATATAGGCGCGCTCACGCGCATTGGCATGCACTTCGGCGAGACTCATCGCCTTCCGGACCGCGGCGTAGGCGTGCGGCGCCTCCGGGGGACGCATCGGGCCGTTGAGATACGACCCCCAGGCCCACGCCTCGCCCCAGTAGCAGATCGCGCAATTCGGATCTCGGTTCCAGGCCTCACGAAATGAGCGTACTGCGTCCTCTTTCGCAAACGAGTACATCAACTGCATGCCTTGCGTGAAGAACGTCTGCGCTTCCGCGTTCTCCGATGAAATCTCGAACGTGTAGGGGCCAAGTGATTCAGGATGGTACGGAATAGCCTCGCGATACTGTTCGGGCAGTTCCAATTCCTCATCGTGTTGGTGCTGGGCCGCCGCCGGTCCCGCGGCTAGCAGCACCGCGATGACCGCCACTCGAGTTCCCCACTTGGTCATTGTCGTCATTCCCGTTTCTCAGTCGTCGCTGCGTCGTCGTCACAAATGCCAGGCCGGACCGGCGAAAAATCGTGAATCCCACCGAAACCTAGGTAGCCCCATCATACGGGAGTTTGTCGCGTCATCCCAAGGCCCCGTCGGTTCGGGTACGGCGGCCCGCTAATCCGCGCGCGGTTGCTGGCTCGACCAGCCTCGCGCGCAATCGCCATGGCTTCCGATGGGACCTGGATGGTAGGCTGCTGTGTACAGACTTTCCCAGGACACCGACGTGACAGTGCACAGGGCCGCATGAGCCGGGAGAAGATCAGATGAATCGTGTCGTAGTGGTTGCACTCTTGGTGGCGCTGGGAGCTTCGGCAGAGGCGCAACCAACACAGTCGGGCAGATTCGAGGCTCCGCGCACGCCCTGGGGCGATCCGGACATCGGAGGGCTGTGGAACAGCTCCACGGTGACACCCGTCGAGCGTCCAGAGGGTCAGACCGAGGAGTTTCTCAGCGACGAGGAGGTTGCGACGACCGAACAGGCGGTTGTCGAGGGCAACGCGCGAGCGAACGCCCCCAGCGAGGTTCGCACCGAGCCTTTGCCGGCGGGCGGCAACGTGGGCGCGTACAACAGCTTTTGGCTCGACCGCGGGACCACCGTCGTGCCGACCCGGCGCACGTCGATCATCATCGACCCACCCAACGGCCGGTTCCCGCCCCTGACGCCCGAAACGGCGCGTCGCCTGGCGTCTCCAGAGGCGCAGCGGCTCCTGGACATCCAGTTCGCGAATGCGGAACCCGATTCGTACGAGCAACTGGACCTGAACGACCGGTGCATCTGGTATCGCGGGGTCCCGACATTCTCCACGGCGTACAACAACAACTACCACCTGTTCCAGACACCCGACCAGGTGGTGATTCTCCAGGAACACATTCACGACACCCGCGTGATCCCGCTGGACGGCCGTCCGCATGCCAGCGACCGCATCCAGCAGCTGCGGGGCGACTCCCGGGGCCACTGGGAAGGCGACACGCTGGTCGTCGAGACGACCAATTTCCGCAGGAAGGGCTTCCTGTTCATCCCCGGGCCGACGTCTCAAGGGGGAACGAACTGGGAACCCACCGACGCGCTCCACGTCGTCGAACGGTTCACCCGAATTGGGCCAGACACCCTCGACTATGAGTTCACCGTCGACGCGCCCAATACCTGGTCCGCACCGTGGACCGGTTCATCTCCCTGGGCGCGTGAGGAGGGTCCGATGTTCGAGTACGCCTGCCACGAAGGCAACTACGGGCTGCTGAACATCCTCACTGGGGCGCGGATGCGGGAGTTGACTCAGGCGCCGCGGTAGCCGGCCGATTGGTAGATGCCGAAGCTTCCGGGAACCGGAGCCTGTTTCTGTGTGTTGACGTTTCTGACCGCCGTGCCGGCGGTTGGTCAGCCAGATGCGCGTGAGAACCTTTCGGCGAGTTTCTATCTGGGGGTTGCCATAGACACGTTTTCGGGTGGGGGCGCAACGACCTGTTTCAGGACGTGCCGGACGGTCGCGTGGTGGTAGACGCGAGGCTGTCGAAAGCGCTGGCTAGCGGGGTGTCCTTCTTCGCTCAGATCGTCGTCGACGTGGATGGCGGCCCCGGAGCCGATAGCGTGCAATCCTATCTCGGCCTGGACTTCGACTTGTCAACGGTGCCGTTCTTCGGCGGCTAGGTGTAGACGCACGGACGTTGTTCGGCAGCGTAGGACACGTCGGCCCGCCTTGCCGTTCGTCATCATGCCCCAACGCCCGCACGAGAGAGGTCGCCTCTCGGCGCAGGCGCCGGCCCCGCCGCTACTCAGGCAAGGCGAGCGTATGGATGGTGCTGCTCGCGATCACGGTCACGTACTGCGTGCCGTTGACCTCGTAGGTCATCGGGCTCGACTGAAGTGTGCGGCGCGCGTCGTAGTGGAAGAGCTGCGCGCCGGTCGCGGCGTGAAACGCGTAGAGTCCGCCGTTCTCTGTTCCCTGAAAGACCAGGTCGCCGGCGGTGACCACGCTGCCGCTCGACGCACCGAAGGTGACGGCGGGGAGCACCGTGTGCCAGACATCGTGACCTGACGCCGGTTCATACGCGGTAAGCGTCATCGAGGGTGGGTATTCCGGAACACGGTTGAGCTCATCGATGTCGCCGCCCGGGACGTGGCCACCACCCTGTCCCAGTTCCAGACTGTCGCCCACCGGCTTGACGAGCAACGAGACGCCGGCGTTCTTCCCGGTCACGTAGAGCAGACCGGTTCTCGGACTGAACGAAGGTGG
>SXOW01000426.1 GCA_005778315.1 Acidobacteriota bacterium | reverse complement strand
GCGATCAGGTCGATGTTCACCTGCGGGAACTTGAGGGACTGCGCGAAGTCGTAGGCGCGGAATATTTCCGCCGACCTGTGCGCGCGCCCGTTCAACTCCAAGACGTCGTCGTCGAAGTGCTCGACACCGAGGCTGAGCCGCGTGATGCCCATGTCGCGAATCTGCGACAACTTTGATTCGGTCAGCGTCCCGGGTTCGCACTCGAAGGTGATTTCCTCAGCGTCCGTCCAAGGCGTGACGGCCGACAACCGGTCCACGAGGCTCTGGAGCTGGCGCACCGAGAGGAACGACGGGGTGCCCCCGCCGAAATAGATGAATCGGAGCGGACGGCCTGCAATCGCCGGCTGCGTCGCGTACAGCTCCCATTCGCGTCCGACCACGTCCAGGTAGTCTTCGATCTCGCTCGCGTTCTTGTCCGTATACACGCGGAAATAGCAGAAATGGCAACGCTTCCGGCAGAACGGAATGTGGAGATAGAGCCCCAGCGGCACCTCGGCAGCAGGCTGGGCCAGGGCCGGCATGGCCTCGGTCTCGACCGCCTCCGGTGTCCAGAGCGAAAACGGGGGGTAGTTGGCGACGAAGTAGCTGCCGACGTCGGTCTGCTCGGTCGCCGTGGTGTGCCCGATCTCAGCCATTAAGCGCCACTATACATGAGGGTTCCGTGCGCGCTGGCACTATCCGAAGCAATACAGCACGCCGTCCTGGGACCCGACCACGAGTCGGCCTTCGGCAATCGCGGGCGAGGCCACGAGAGGTGCCGCGGTATCGAATTCCCACAACTTCTCGCCGGTCGCGAGGTCCAGCACATACAGCCGGCCGTCGCTCGAACCGGTATACACCCGACCCCCGCTTGCTGCGGGCGATGAGTCGACCCGGGCCCTCGTGGTGAAGGTCCACTTGGATTCGCCGGTCGTCGCATCGATGCCATGCACCATCTTGTCGCGACCGCCAATGACGATGGTGTTGTTCGCGGCCAGCGCGGAAGAGTAGAAGGGGAAATGACGCTCGGGATGCTCGTATCGCCAGAGAAATTCGTGCGTGGCGAGGTCGATCCCCACGACCTCATTGTCGTAGGTGCCGAAGTAGACCTTGCCGTCCGCCACGACTGGCGAGGCGGCCGTGTACGCCCCAGCGGGCATATTGACGACCTCTTCGCCATCGGAGACCCGGACGCCGTGGAAGAGCTCGTCGCAGCCGCCGAAATACGCAACGCCGTCCCAAATGGCCGGTGTCGCATGCACGTAGTTCCCTGTTTCGTACTGCCACACCTGGGTGCCGTCCTTGATGGCCAGCGCATACAGGAAACCGTCGTACGACCCGATCAACACCCTGTCGCCGACAACCACAGGCGATGATTTGATTTCGCCCATCGTTACGAACGTCCAGCGTGCGGTGCCGGTCGCGATGTCCACGGCGTGAAGCACGCCGGCCAGGTCGCCGACAAACACCAGGTCTCCCGCTACGGCTGGCGACGACTCGCCGATGCCCATGTCACCGGTGGAATAGCGCCAGCGCTCGGCACCGGTCTCCAGCTCAAGGGCAATCAGCGTGCCGGCGTAGGTCCCCACGTAGACCACGCCATCGACGATCGCCGCGGACGAGTCAATGGCTTCGTCCGCCTCGTAGGTCCATTTCAGCGTCAGTTCGGCCGGCAGCTCGGACGCCGCGACGCCGGTGCCGGCGTCGCCACGAAACTGTGGCCAGGTGTCCGATGTGGGCTCGGCGTGGGTCACGCCCCCATGCGTCAAGGTTGCCAGCGTCACGACGGCACACGTCGCTGTCATCAGAAAGCGCATCGGTAGATCTCCAGGGCATCCGCGGCCGCAAACGGTCGCGGGTTGAACGTCCCGGTCCATTGTAGAGCGGCGTCCTCCGCGAGTTGGGGGAGGTCCCGCTCCGTGACCCCTTGGGCACTTAGCTTCGACGGCAACCCGGCCCGATTCGCCAGATGTCGAAGTCGTGCGGCCAGTCTGTCGGCCGCATCGTCACGGTCGTCGTTGCCGAGGTGGTCATCGTCAGGACGGTCTCCCAGCAGGCGGCTGTAGAGGGGGCCTGCCTCTGGGCCGTTCCAGCGGACGACATGCGGCAGCACGATTGCGAGCGCCACGCCGTGGCTGATCTGATGGCGCGCCGTGAGCGGATTCGCGCACGCATGCGCGGCACCCAGCATGGATTGCTCGATCGCCAGTCCCGCATGAAAGGCACCCAGCTGCATGGCGGCTCGCGCGTCAAGGTCGTCCGGGTGGTCGAGCACGGTTTCGTAGTGCGCGTTCAGCAGACGCCAGGACTCCCGGGCGAAACAGTCAGAGAGCGACGTGCGACGGGTGGTGACGGCCGTCTCGACCGCGTGCGCCAGGGCATCGAAACCGGACGTGGCGGTGACGGACGCCGGTTGCGACAGGGTCAGCTCCGGGTCGAGGATCGCCACGCTGAATGCGGCCTTGGCATCACCACAGGCCATCTTGACGTGCGTCGTCGCATCCGAGATGACCGCGTAGCTCTGGGCTTCGCTTCCGGTCCCGGCGGTGGTCGGGATGCCGATCATCGGCAGCAACGGCCGAGTCGCCTTTCCGTAGCCCCGGTAGTCTTCCATGCGGCCGCCGTTGGTCAGGACAAAGTTGATGCCCTTCGCGCAATCCATCGAACTGCCCCCGCCAAGACCGATAATCGCGTCGACGTCATGAGGTCTCGCCGCCTTGCAGCCGACCGCGATCATTTCAGTATCCGGATTGACGCCGAAGTCATGGAACGGGACCACAGAGATGTTGACTGCTTCCAGTTGTCGCTCCGCCAGGCGGACATGCCCCACGTCCAGCAGTCCGTGGTCCGCCACCAGCAGTGGGCGCCGGAAGCCGAGCTCGGCCGCAAGCGCGCCCAGCCTGTTGAAGGAGCCGGCGCCAAACACCAGCCGCGTGCGGAGCTGTACATCGAACGGGGCCAGCCGCTCACGTTCGGCTGACCTTGCGGCTACCATAGTGGACGTCGGACTGTCGCCGGAGGCCGCAGACACAGTGAGAAATCCTTGAGGCCGTCTTCAGCCGGGGAGCGTAGTGAGATGCCGGGACCCGACGCGGGCCGCAGAATCCTTGTATGGTAGCAGTGATATGAGTGGAGCGGCCATCGTGTACGCGTCACGCCCCTGACTGGTCATCGCCGTGTACGAAGACTACTACCGCTTCCGTCGCCAGCCGTTCAGTCCCACCCCGGACCCGGAGTTTCTGTACAAGAGCGAGACGCACCAGAAGGCGCTGGAAGAGCTCCTCCGTGGGGTTCGGCGTCGAGAGGGCATGCTGCTGCTCACCGGCGATGTCGGGACCGGCAAGACCACGATCGCCAGGGCGTTGCTCGGGCTGCTCGACCGCGACGTGTTTACGGCGTTGGTGATCGACCCGTTCGTCACGGCCGACGAACTACTGAGGGTGCTGCTGACCGACTTCGGTGTCGTATCGGACTCGGCACTCCTGCAAGGGGCCAGTCGTCAGCGTCTGGTCGATACCCTGAACCGATTCCTGTTGTCGCTCTCGTCAGTTGGCGCGAGTGCACTGGCCGTCATCGACGAGGCCCAGAACCTGGACCCGGCCGTGCTGGAGCAGCTGCGGATCCTGACCGGGCTCGAAACGGATCAGCAGAAGCTGCTCCAGATTCTGTTGGTGGGGCAGCCGGAGCTGCAGGCGCTTCTGGTAACCCCGGAGATGCGGCCCTTGAATCAGCGAATTGCTCGACGCGCCACGTTGCGTCCGCTCAATCGGGAGGAGGTCGAGCGCTACGTGGGGTTTCGGGTCCAACTCGCGCGCGGTGCGGGCAATCCCGTGTTTTCCCAGGACGCCCTTGATCAGGTCTACGCCTGTACCGGTGGGATTCCTCGCGAAATCAACCAGTTGTGCGACCGGTCGCTCGAGTCAGGATTCGCGGCTCAGCGTCCGACGGTGGACCGAGCGACGGTGGCTGAAGCGGCCGCTGCGCTGGGCTTTTCCAGCCCTGCCGCGGCCCCGGCCGTAGTCGAGTCCTTGCCCGACGCCGATTCGTCGCCTGTGGGGCAGCGGTCCAGAATCACACCGCAGACGAAGCGGGTGCTGGCGACGGCGTTCGGCGTTGCGGCCGGTGTGGGGATTGGGGCCTGGGTAGCCGTCACCATGCCGACATGGTTGGGCAGCGGAGTCACGCCGGGCGGCGCGCCGCCGGCGGTCGTTGATGCCACACAGTCCACCCCGTCTCTTGCGGCGGCGCCGAGTGAGGCACCGGAGGGCGGTCAGGCGTACCGTGTCATGGCGGCCCGGTTTGACGCCAGGCGGCCGGCCGACGCGTTGGCGGAGAGACTCCGACGCTTGGGTTACGCCGTGTCCGTCGCGCCCCCAGCCGGCCCAGACAACCACCCAGACAGCCACAATGAAGAGGGCTATCTCGTGTGGGTCGGCCCCTACACCACGCTGACCGCTGCCCAGGCGATGGACACGGCTATCAGGAACCGACTTGGTCTCGACGACACGCGCATCGTGGCGGATGCGGGTCCGAGCCCCACGCGGCCGTAGCGGGTGTCCACGGACGACTAGACGTCCAGGTCGTCGGCGTCTTCCGCTCGCTCCATGATGAATCGGAAGCGGGCCGATGCGTCGCGTCCCATCAGGTCCGTGATCACGCGATCCGTGCGCAGGGGGTCCGCGATGGAGACCCGGAGGAGACGCCGCGTTTTTGGGTTCATCGTGGTCTCCCACAACACCTTCGGCATCATCTCGCCCAGGCCCTTGAACCGGGTTACGTCCGGACGGACCCGGCCGTTGCGCTGCTCGATGTCAGCCAGGATGGCGTTCCGCTGGCTGTCATCCAACGCCCAGAACGTCTGCTTGCCGGCGTCGATACGATAGAGCGGCGGCTGACCCAGATAGACCCGACCGTTGGTGATGAGTTGCGGCAAGTACCGGTAGAGGAACGTCAACAACAGTGTCGCGATGTGGTTGCCGTCCGCATCGGCGTCGGCCAGGATGATGACTCGGTCGTAACGAAGTCTGGACAAATCGAAGTGCTTGCCCAACCCACACCCGAGCGCCGTCACCAGATCCGACAATTCCTTGTTCTCGAGCACCTTGGCCAACGGCACGCTCTCCACGTTGAGCACCTTCCCGCGAAGTGGCAGTATCGCCTGGTGCACTCGGTCGCGCCCCTGCTTGGCTGAACCCCCCGCCGAGTCTCCCTCCACCACGAACAGCTCGCTTCCCGTCGTGCCCGGCGACGTGCAGTCGCTGAGCTTCCCCGGCAGATTCAGTCGATTCGAGGTCGCGCTCTTGCGGGTGACCGCCTGCTGCGCGGCGCGACTGGCCGCCCTGGCGCGCGCGGCCAGGGTGATCCGCGCCACAATCGCCTCCGCCACGCTGAGGTTGTGGTTGAGCCAGTGTTCGAGTGCGGGTCTGACCAGTCCGTCTACGATGGACGCAAGTTCGGGGTTGTTGAGTCGTTCCTTGGTTTGACCTTGAAACTGTGGGTCCGGAATAAACACGCTCAGGACCCCGGTGATGCCTTCACGGATGTCCTCGGCCGTGAGCGTGACGCCCTTTGGAGACAGCCCGTGGGTGTCGATGAAATTGCGGATCGCTCGGCCCACGCCGGCCCGCAGCCCAGTTTCATGCGTGCCGCCGGAGCTGGTCGGGATGCCGTTGACGTAGCTGCGCAGATGTTCGTCGGTCGACTCCGTCCACTGAAGGGCCAGGTCCAGGCGCGTTCTGGACGCCGGGTGTTCGCGCACGACGGTGAAGGCAGCGGTGTGGACCGGGGTCGCCTGTCGGTCTCCAAGAATGCGCCGCAGATAGTCGACGAGCCCCTCGTCATGGCGGAACACGTGGCGCTCGCCGGCCGGCTCGTTCTCGAACAGGACCGTGAGGCCCTTGTGGAGGTAGCTCGTTGTTTCGAGTCGCTCTCCAATCACGGCGGCATCGAACGTGGTCTTGGGAAAGATCGTCGCGTCAGGGCGAAAATACACGGTGGTGCCGGTGCCCCGGGCGGCCCCGCCGCGACTATCTTTCCCAAGACCACGTTCGATGC
>SXOW01000425.1 GCA_005778315.1 Acidobacteriota bacterium | reverse complement strand
GTGGCGTGCAGGCGTTGCGTTTCGATGACATGAAGACTGAGAGAGCGGACCCGGCACCCGGACAGCGAAATCCGTTCCGATTTGGTGCGGGGAGGGCGCCGGTATCGATTGATGCGCCCGGCGTCCCCGACGCGCCGGTGGACCGCGATGGTAGTCCGTCGTTCGCCGGGGGCGAACGGGTCGCCTCGGCCCCAGTGGGTGTGCCGCCGCCGCCAGCCGCAATTCCCTTGACGTTCCTCGGGTTCGTCGAGAGTCCTGGGATCGACGGTCGGGTCGTCATCTTCAGTGATGGCGACAACACGTTCTACGGACGACGGGGCGAGGTCGTGGACGGGCGATATCGCATTGTGAATCTTGGCCTCGAGTCAGTAGAGGTGGAGCGGATCGACGGAGGTGGGCGGACAACGCTGACGCTGCCCAACGACGCGTCCGACGGGGTATGAGGATGCATGACGGTCGGCGGCCAGTTCGGAGCGCTGCCTTGCGACTCGTTGCCCTGGTAACGCTGCTCTCGGTGACGGGCTGCGCGGGTGCCTTCCGCGATGGACGTCGCAGTGAGCGCGCCGGTGATTTCGACGGCGCGGTAGCCTACTACCGGCGCGCAACTCAGGAGCACCCAGACCGACCCGAATACCGGATCGCCCTGGAGCGGGCCACGCTGGCGGCGTCGCGGGCTCATATCGCGATGGGACGGGCATTCGAAGCGCAACAGGAGTTGGGGTCGGCGGTCCGCGAGTACCGGGTCGCGGCTGAACTCGACCCTTCCAACAGCGAGGTGGCGGGGCGAGCTGCCAACCTCGAGATCGCCATCCGGGACCGCATCGAGGCGGAACGGCCTCCCGCGCCGATTGAGGCGATGCGTAACCAGGCGCGGCTGGAGACGTCGCCCCCGCTGTTGGACCCCGCGTCTCGCGATCCGTTGACGTTCGAGTTTCGTGAGACCAGCTTGCAGGATCTCCTCGATTTCATCGGCGACGCCACGGGCATCAATGTCACCTACGACGACGAGTTCGCCGACAGCGCGGTGTCGTTTCGTATCGACGGGATGTCACTGGAGGAGACGCTTGACCACGTGTTGGCGAGCAATCTGCTCTTCTACAAAGTCATCAATCCACGCACCATCATCGTGGTGCCTGAGACGGCCGCGAAACGCGGCCAGTACGACGAGCAGGTCATTCAGACGTTCTTCGTGTCGCACGCCGACGTGCAGGAACTGACGCAGATGCTCAGCCAAATCGTCCGGGTGCCAGGTATGGCGGTGCAGCCGACCGTCATCCCGAACATGCTCAACAACACGATTACAGTGCGAGCGACGGCGCCCGTGACCGCAATCATCGAGCAGGTGATTGCGGCCAACGACAAGCCGCAGGCCGAAATCATCATCGATGTCGAGATCCTCGAGGTCAATCGGGAGCAAGCGAAGCGATTTGGCCTCAACCTGACGGACTACGCGATCGGCGGGGCACTGTCGCCGGAGGTCGCCCCTGCGGCCGCCGCCACCGCCACGCCGCCTTCCGGGATTGGTTCGCCCCCGCCCTTCAACCTCAATACCGTGTCTCAGGGGGTGAGCACCGCCGATTTCTACTTGGCCGTGCCGGCGGCGGTCGTCCGCTTTCTGGAGTCTGACTCGAACACCAATCTGGTGGCCAAACCCCAGCTGCGCGGGCAGGAGGGGCAGACCATGACCCTCAATCTGGGCGAGGACATTCCCGTGCCAGCGACTGCGTTTACCGCCCTCGCGGCGGGCGGGGCCGCGGTCAACCCGCTGACCTCCTTCAACTACCGGTCGGTCGGCGTCATTGTCGAGATGACACCGCGGGTGACCTACGAGAACGAGATCATTCTCGACCTGACGGTGGAGAACAGCACCCTCGGTGCCAATATCGACGTCGCTGGGACGTCGTTGCCGACCTTTGGGTCAAGAAGGGTCGTGACCCGGTTGCGGCTACGCGATGGTGAGTCGAACCTACTGGCCGGCCTGATTCGAGAAGAGGACCGCCGGACGCTCCGGGGACTGCCCGGCGCGATCCATGTCCCGCTGTTGCAGAAGCTGCTTGGAGACAACGACCAAGGCACCCGCAAGACCGAGATCGTGATGCTCCTTACCCCGAGAATCGTGCGGACCCACGAGCTGACCCAGCGTGATGTGAGTCCGCTCCACATTGGCACGCAGACCAACCTGGCCCTGTCCGGGCCTCCACCGGTGATCGCAGCCCAGCCAGACGCGGGCGCGCCACCGCTCCCTGTGTTGGAGCTGCCCCAGGCGGTCGAGCCGAACCAGACCGGTCTCGGAGCTGGCGCGGTCACCGACCCCATTCCGACGGTGGATGTCCCAGCTCCCCAGGCGCCCAGTCCGTCGCCGCCTATCGTGGTCGAAACTCCAGGACGGCCGGCACTGCCGACGGCGGACCTGCCGCCAGCGCGTATCCTCGTGACCCCGCCGGGGGCTCAGTTCCGGGTCGGCGGCGGGCCGTACACGGTGCCCGTGTCGATCAGTGGCGCGGCGCAACTCTCGACCGTCTCGCTGACGGTGACGGTCGATCCCCTGATCCTGAGCGTTCGCACGGTCCAAGAGGGAAGTTTCATGCGTCAAGGCGACGTCCAGGTCGGTTTCACGCAGGGGGTCGACGCCGCCGCAGGGGTGATCCGCATCATCGCCACGCGCGACGGGGACGGGACCGGAGCGACAGGCGCCGGGCTGCTCGCGGCCGTGCTGTTCGACACCGTGGGACCCGGGTCGGTTACACTGGATGTGACCGGCACCGCAACGACTCCGGGCGGCACCCCCTTGTCGCTCGAGTTCGCCACCTCCACCGTGACGGTACAGTGAGCCGACGATGGGTGCGCCGCGACCTGCCTCTCCACGACCGACGTGCTTCACTCGTATCCGGACGGCGCCGGGTTTCAGTTTCGTAGAATTACTCGTCGTCAGCACCATGCTGGCGATACTTGCCTCAGCCGTGTTGCCCCTGACCAAAGTCACCATGCAGCGACAGCGCGAGGCCGAGTTGCGTCGTGGTCTCCGGGACCTCCGGACGGCTCTCGATCGCGACAAGGACGCGGTCACCCTGCCGCAGATCGGTGGCACGAACGTAGAGGCCGGCAGCGAGGGTTATCCGCCGGATCTGGAAACGCTGGTCGAGGGTGTGGAGCGGATGAACGACGCCTCCGGAACGAAGTTGAAGTTTCTGCGACGCATTCCGTCCGACCCGATGACCCGGAGCACGGAGTGGGGCTTGCGCGCCTACCAGGACGATTCGGATTCCACAACCTGGAGCGGCGACAACGTCTATGACGTCTACTCGACGTCGAGGGCCACCGCGCTGGATGGCACGAAGTACAACGAATGGTAGCGACGACCCGACGCCGACCCGGTGTGCCCGCTCCCGCCCGTCGACCCACCTCGCGGGGCCGTCGCCTGCAGTCCGGCGCTGGCTGGACGCTCGTCGAAATGTTGGTCGTGATGTCGCTGGTCGTGGTGCTGGCCTCGATCGCGATGGCGAGCTATGGCACCGGCGTGACGCGGTCCAAGGAAGCGGTGCTCAAGGAAGACCTCTTCCGTCTGCGGGAGGCCATCGACCAGTTCCACGCGGATCGGGGAGAGTATCCCGCTGGTCTTCCGGACTTGGTTGCGGGCGGCTACCTGCGCAGCGTACCCACAGATCCGATGACCCGTTCGGACGCGACGTGGCAGACCGTCCCGTCGGAATACGACCCGGCGGATCCAACCGCACTGCCGGGGGTGTTCGATGTTCGGAGCGGCGCGACCGGACAGGCCCTGGACGGTACGGCTTACGCGGACTGGTAGCCGCTGGCGGCCCCGGACGGCGGCGCGCTTCCGCCGTTGACGCGCACTCGGTGACAGGTGGTGGTCCGCCGCTCCGCAACCGGGGTGATGCTATCGCCTCCTGGTCCCCGGACCAGAAGGGGTCGTCGCAGAGGCCGGCGATCGTGACGCGGCACCGCCGTCTGGCAGGCTCCTGGAGTCCGGGCTCGCGCCCATTGGACGCCCAACGCCATCGGTGGCTGCGCCAAAGGCCCCAAGTCCTCCCGCTCCGAATCCGTTCGCATCGTCAAGCTGTCCTGGCGCGGGGACGCTGGCACCATCGACGATGATCGGCTGGGCCTCCGTGTGGCCGCCCAGCAGGCCAGGGGCGGAAGGCGTGAAAATCCAATCGGCATAGTTGGTCAGGCCGTTCAGCACCATGAGCGAGTCCTCGGTACTGCGACTGCGCACACCGATGATGGGCCCGCCGTCCTCGTTGTCCTCCCTCCCAGCCTGGGACAACGCTTCCCGGTTCGGCTCCAGCCCGGCGGAACGGCCGTCGCGGTCCGTGTCCGTGCTCACCCCGGGGAGGTTCTGCAGCGTGCCAGGGGTGACGATCTCGAACTCGCCGTCTTTCGTCATCGGATCGGTATAGGCTTCGCGCAGGAAACGGCCCTCCACCAGCGCCTCGATGCTCGGCGGAAACGCGCCGGCGAACTG
>SXOW01000424.1 GCA_005778315.1 Acidobacteriota bacterium | reverse complement strand
TCGCGGTGCCGTTCGACAGTCTGACGAACATCATCGACGACACCAGCGGCATGCTCGACCTTGAACAGACCCGCGCCATTGTCTTTCTCGTCGACACCGGTGCGGTCGATCCTGGGACCGACGGCACCATCTGGCTTGACGATCTACGCGCCTATTGACCCTGCGGGCCGATGCCCGCGGGGTCGCACGTCCCCGACTACAGCGGCTGAATGGTGTCGCCTTCGCGCGCCTCGCCTTCAACCACGGTACAGATGGCCGACTGCGAGAGCACCCGAGTGACCTCGAGTACGCCGACGCGGTCGGTGATGCGGTCGAGCACCGTACCGTTCGCGTCTTTGATCTCGTCAATGACGCGGATCACTTCATAGCGCTGCCCCACCATGATGTCGAGATTCTCTCCCTGGTTGATGTAGAAGGACCCGGCGTTGACCCCCACGATCTGCGCCGCCGGTGCCACCGGCTCCATGGAGGCGAAGCGGTCGGCCTGACTAGCCAGCGTCGCCGTGACCTGCTCGATGGCTGGTCGGAGCGCTTCCTGTGCCACGCCGGCGTCAAAATCGCGTTCGACGTTGGCCGACTTGAAGAATCCCCCGCCCCAGGTCTTCTCCCCCTCGCCGTCTTCGGCCATCAGAATCTCGCCCGTCGTTGTGTCGACGAGCCGCACGTCGAGCACGGTTTGGGCTTTGGACCGTGACCCGCCAATCCCACGGAACCCCGCCGAGATGGTCTCGATGGAAAACTGCGTGATTGAGCCCGTCAAGATGAGTTGGGCCCCCAGCAGCTGTCCGATTCTGGCTGCGGTGGACGCATCCACTGCCCCACTCGCGCCCAGATCCTGCTCCGCCATAACGGCCGCCAATTGAGACCGTTCGATCATCCTGTAGGACCCGGTCTTGAGGAGCTGCGTGACCAACTCGTCAGCCGCGGCCGCCCCGAGGTTGTCGCCCCAGTAATGCCAGGTGCTGTTGTTCTCGAAGTTCATCACCGCGACACGGGGTTGGGCCACTCCGATGGCGGGAGTCAACGACCACATCGCAACACCGAGCGTCGCGGCCACGTATCTGCACCGAGGTTCTGCACGCATAAGCACACTCCAGAGATATGATGACGCCCGGCGTCGGCTTCCGCGCCGCCGCCGGTCCGGTCAGACGATTGTAGTGCGGTTTCGCCGTTCGCTCGCGGAGACGACGCACGGAAGACAGCGCGTTGTCCGTCGCCTGACGCATCGAGCCGTCTGCGTAACGGCCGACATTCCCTGACATCCGCCTGCGCATGGTGCGACCTACACGACCGACGCGGGCTGCTACGATCGGCGCCGCGTGAGCAACGGTCTCTGGTACGGTATCGCGGCCTACCTCTCGTGGGGCGTGAGCCCCCTGTACTGGAAACAGCTGGGCCAGCTGTCGCCCGCCGCGGTGGTCGGCTACCGCGTCTTCTGGTCCCTCATACTCCTTGGTCTCCTGCTCGTTGTCCGACCCCAACATCGCTTTCAACGTGGGCAGTTGTCCGTCCGGGTCATCGCGACGTACTCCATGACCGCGGCACTGCTCTACGCCAACTGGCTGACGTTCGTGTGGGCCGTCACCGCGGGCTACATCGTCGAGTCCAGCCTGGGCTACTTCTTGTCGCCGTTGCTTAGCGTGGGCTTGGGCGTGCTCGTGCTTGGCGAGCGCCTGCGGTCCGCCCAATGGGTCGCGGTCGGATTGGCCACCTCGGGCATCGTGTATCTGACGATTTCCGTGGGCACGATGCCCTGGATTGCGCTCCTGCTCGCGTCAACCTTCGGCGTGTACGGGCTCCTCAAGAAGCAGGCCGCGCTCGGGGCGGTGCAGGGGCTGACCTTGGAAACGGGTCTGCTCTCACTCCCGACCGTAGGCGTGCTGCTGCTGGGGCCCGTAGTCACGGCTCCCGTGGCGTCGGCGACCCCCTGGGACCCGTGGATGTATCAGGCGTTGGTGGCGGGGTCCGGGGTGGTCACGGTCGGCCCGCTCCTGCTGTTCGGCGCCTCGGTCCGCCTGATTCCGCTGTCGCACATGGGCATCATCCAATACCTGGCGCCCACGCTGCAGTTCCTGCTCGGCGTGGTGGTGTATGGCGAACAGTTAGGTCCGTCGCAGGTGATCGGGTACGGCCTGGTCTGGGTCGCACTCGCGCTGTTTGGGGTCGAAGGGCTGTACGCCTACCGGAGGCCGGCCGAGCCAGCGCCCCGCCCGGAGCGTCCTCACTCCGACCCCTGAGACCGGGGCGGGTCAGGGCGCGGTCGTGGTCGCGTCGACCAGCTGCGCGATCGCGGCCAAGGTTGTCTGCGCCGCGTTGAGCCCCAGACGAAAGTCATCGTCGGTGAAGGTGTCGTAGCGATCCGTCGGCTGGTGCCAATGAGGGTCCCAGCCGGCCCCAATGTGCATCCCGCGCTCATTCTCCCGCAGGCTGATAGACGGCGTAAGGTTCATGAATGGGGTGGAGTCGGTGTTGGTCATGTGCGGACCGACCATCGCTGGATAGTCGGTGGCGTACGCGTCGTTCGCCGCTTTGAAGACAAACGCGAGGTCGCGAGACTCAACCGCGAGGTCCGACGCTGACTGGAACTCGATGTTCACGTCAGCCTCCGGGCGCTGGTCACGGCTCACGACGCCGTCCGGGCCAGGGGCGCCGTGGTCGAACAGCATCATGTCGTGCTGGATCATCCCGAGCCACCGGGGCTCTGGAAAGCGGCCGGACCCTGGCGGATCCTCAACGCCTTGCCGGTCGCGCCGCTGCTCCACATAGGCCGTACTCCCGTTGAGACCCGTCTCTTCGTTGTTCCACAGCGCGAACCGTATCGACCGCTCGGTCTGCACATCGGGTGCACTGAAAATACGCGCCAACTCCATGACGATCGCGGTACCTGAGCCGTCGTCGTTCGCCGCTTGACCGAAGCCGTGGCCGTCCATATGGGCACCGACGAGGTACATCTCGTCCGGGTGAACGGTTCCGACCTTCGTGCAGAACACCTGCGAACGCTCTCCGTTGCGTGGCTCTTCGAGATTCAGGGCGCGAAGCGCTTCATCCGGCTGCGCCAGCGGGTCCACCACCACGCTGGTGCGACGCCGATACCCGAAAATCGCGCTCCCTCCCGGACCCAAGCCGTTGCGCCCGACGAGCCCGCCGGTGGGCGTCGGCGCCGTGGGATTCAGGGGCGGAGGGGCGCCCCCGGATCGAGTGGCCACCGGACGCGGAGGGGGGTCAAACGTGTACACGACGCGTTCGGTATTCGAGCACCCAGCCGCCTGCAACCAGGCCTCGATCCAGTCCACCGCGTCACGATTGCGCGTTGTCCCTTGACGCCGGTCGCCAAATTGGACGAGCCCGCGAATCACGTCTTTGTATCGTTCGAGGTCCAGTCGGTCGACGAGCGCACGGACCGTGGCGTCCTGCTCACCGCCTGTCTGCCCCGCGACCACGGTCACGGCGCCTGCCGCGAGGGCCAGAGCCGCGAGCCTGCCCATGACCGTGCCGCGCGCGCGGGCGTGCCGTCTCATGCGCCGCGTTCGACCCATCTGATCGACTGACATCCGGTCTCCTCAGCGGGAACGCCGCGCTTCGCGAGGGTGCCCCACCGCCCGCCCGCGGTGGCGTACCCAACCCGTGAGATTCTGCCTCACCCACTAGCGAATGTGAAACCGCTGGCCGGTGGTTGCACGCCTCACGCGTGGCCGGACGGACGCCTGGACGCCCAGATCGGTCAACCTATTCCTGAGTGGGTCCTAAAGTTCTGCGGCCAGAGTCCGAGACGACATAGGGGGCGCAGTACACGGAAACACGACACGCGCTATGCATACTTCGAGTGCACGGATGATGCTGAAGGGTGTTCCGGCGCCTCGACTCGGCGGCGAGCCCCCCTGGTCGCGCGAGCGACCGGACGCGCGCCCTGCGCCCACCGCGCATATCCGTCCGGGAGCACGCATCTGGGCGATTGGTGGCGGCAAGGGCGGTGTCGGAAAGAGCCTGCTGACCGCCAATGTTGGAATCACGCTGGCGCAGATGGGCTCACGGGTGTGTGTGATCGACGCCGACCTGGGCGGAGCCAATCTGCACACCTGTCTCGGAGTCGCCCAGACCGACGTGACCCTGGACCACTTTGTCTCTCGGCGGTCAGAAACCCTCGAGGAACTGGCGGTCCCGACGTCCGTGCCGAATCTCAGTCTGATTTCCGGGGCCGGTCATATGCTCGGCGCCGCGAATCCGAAATACCAGACGAAGATGCGGCTGATTCGCAAGATACGGTCGATGGACTTCGACCATGTGCTCCTCGACCTGGGGGCTGGCACCGGATTCGATACGCTGGACTTTTTCTTGAGCGGCGACCTCGGTGTCCTCATCTGCCTGCCCGAGCCCACCTCGATCGACAACTTGTATCGTTTCGTCAAAGCGGCGTTCTTTCGCCGCCTCCAGGAGCTCGAGCAGACCCACCAGGTGCGCGAGTTGCTTGGGGTAGCCATGGCTGGGACCACCGACGCCACCGTGCAGAGCCCGCGGGCGCTCTTCGAACGTATCAAGAGGCTGGAGCCTGAACGCGGCGCGCAGCTCCACGAGGCGATGCGGCAATTCGCCCCGAGATTGGTGGTCAATCAAGTACGCAACGGTGCCGACGCCGGGATTGGTCAGCAGGTGGCGTTGGCCGCACGCAACTACTTCGGATGCGACGTGCAATCGGTTGGGTACCTCCAATATGACGACAGCGTCTGGAGAGCCGTGCGAAAACGACGGGCGTTCCTGCTCGAGTACCCGGTGAGCACCATCGCTGGCGCGCTGCGCAGCATCGTCTCCAAGATTCTGGCCACCTGAGCCCGTGCCATGAGCTACGACGCCCCCGCGATGCCCACCTCCACCGATCCAGTCGAGCCTCGCGAGCCTGTCGACATCGACGAGGCTCCGGCGCAGACGCACTACCAATTGCTGGAGGTGGATCCCTGGGCCACCCCGTCGGAGATCCAGGATGCCTATCAGCGCGCCCAGGCCGCTTTCGCGCCCGACTCACTCGCCACCTACATGCTGTACACGCCGGCCGAAGCACAGGCGGTGTTCAGACGACTGCAGAGCGCAGTACGCGTACTCAGCAACCCCAACGAGCGCGAACGGTATGACCGCGCGCTCGTCGCGTCGAAGACCGACACGGACCCACCGCTCGCAGATGCGGGCCCGCCCGACTCGAGCGACCCGGCTGCGTTCGTCCCAGTGGCGCCGTGGAATCCGCCTCCAGAGCCCGAGGAACCGCTGGTCGAGCGTGTCACGGGTGAAACCCGCGTGAGGGAGATTGTGGCCGCCGCGACAGGGTGCGACGGTCCGACGCTGCTGCGGCTACGCGAGGCCCGCAATATCGAACTCAGTGAGATCAATCTGGTGACAAAGATCTCCACCACGAACCTCCGGTTCATCGAGGAGGACAACCTCGACGCACTCCCGGCTCCGGTCTATCTCCGCGGCTATCTCAAGCAGATCGCGGACCTTCTCCAGGTCGATCCAGAGTGGGTGGTGTCAGGCTACATGGCGCGCTTCGACCCTCAGCCTGCACGT
>SXOW01000423.1 GCA_005778315.1 Acidobacteriota bacterium | reverse complement strand
TAGCTCCCTCGATGCGGTGCGAAACTCTCCGCACCTCGAGTCGTTCAAACGCAAAGGCATCGAGGTCCTGTTCTTCACCGACCCTGTGGACGAGTTCTGGCTGGAGCGCGATGTGTCCTACAAGGACAAGCCCTTCATGTCGGTCAGCAAAGGCGAGATCAACCTCGGCAAGGACGCCGCCGACAAGACCGACGACGCGGACGACAACAAGAAGGACAGGTCGTCGCTCGACGGCCTGCTCCAGACATTGCGCAGCCTGCTGCAGGACGACGTCAAGGACGTCAGGCTCTCGGGCCGTCTCACCGACAGCCCCGCGTGCCTGGTTGGCGACAAGGACGACCTGAGCCCCCAGCTCGAGCAGCTGATGCGACAGATGGGTCAATCGGCGTCCAAGACAAAGCGTATTCTCGAGATCAACCCGGACCACGCGTTTGTCGTGCGCCTGGGTGCCATCCATGCGCAGGACGCCAAGGCGCCGGCGCTGGCCACCTACGCGCGGTTGTTGCACGGACAGGCCATTCTGGCCGAGGGCGGCGAGCTGCCAGACCCGAGCGCCTATAGTCGCATCGTGATGGAGGTGGCGCAGATGGCCATCGGCGTCACTGGCTCGCCGGCCGCGCCCGATGCGGCCGCGGAGCCAGACGCCGTCGCGTCGGCAGAACCCGACTCCACAGCGGCGGCCGAACCGGAAACCACCACGACGCCGGTGGTCGAAGCGCCGGTCGAAGCGCCGGTCGAAGCGCCGGTCGAAGCAAAGACCGGCGCATCATCCGACGGCGACCCGTCATGAGGTCCCCCGCTATGAGAGGCCAGCGACCCCGATACGCAGCACTGGCGGCGCTACTCGCCGTCAGTGCCTGCTCCGACGCCCAGGCCCCGGCAGACGAGCCGCCGCCCGCTGATGCGGCGGCGCCAATGACTGAGGCGGCTCCGCCCCCCTATGTGGTCTATGTCACGAACGAAGGGTCGGGTGATCTCACCGTCATCCGAGGCGATACCCACGAAGTGACGGCCACCATCCCGCTCGGCAAGCGGCCGCGTGGCATCAATGTGGCCCCCGGCGGCACACAACTGTTCGTCGCACTCAGCGGGTCGCCCGCAGCGCCGCCGGGCGTGGACGAAGACACCCTGCCGCCGCCTGATCGCGCCGCCGACGGGGTGGGCATCGTCGACATCGCCACGCAAGAGGTCGTCACCGTCCTGCGGGCTGGCACGGACCCTGAACAGGTGGCCGTCAGCGCGGACGGCACCCGCATCTTCGTCGCCAACGAGGACGCCGCACTGGCCAGCATCGTGGAGATCGCCACCGGCGAGGTCGTCGCACAACTCCCGGTGGGCGGCGAGCCGGAGGGCGTCACGCTGAGCCCTGACGGCCGGTGGGTGTATGTCACGTCCGAGAACGACAGTCAGGTGAGCGTGATCGATGCGGAAGCCCTGGAGGTGGTGACCGTGTTCGACGTCGGGCCCCGCCCGCGGTCGTCCAGCTTCTCCCCAGATGGCACGCGCGCCTACGTCACGTCCGAGAACGCCGCCAGCGTCTCGGTCGTCGACACCAGCACGCATACCGTGGTCGACACCGTGACGCTGACGGGCGAGACGGTCCGGCCGATGGGGGTCGTCGTGTCGCCAGACGGCGGGCGCATCTATGTATCCACCGGGCGAGGCCGCCAGATCATGGTCATCGACGCCGAGACCCTCGATGTCGTCGGCGCCGTGGAGGTCGGCACCCGTCCGTGGGGGATCGCGCTGACCGCTGACGGCCGGTACTTGTATGCGGCCAACGGCCCGTCCAACGATGTCTCGGTCGTCGACACGGAGTCGCTCGAGGTCGTGGCGACCGTCGCCGCCGGCGATCGTCCGTGGGGCGTCGCCATCGTGCAGAATTAGGCGGGGCCGCTCGTCCTGCTGAAACGGTCAGAAACAAAGGAGATCGCCATGCGTGAACTGAAGAGAATCGGCGTCCTGTCCGCGCTGATGGTGCTTGGTGCGGTGCTCGTGGTCGCGGGTCGCCAGCAGGAACGCCCCACATTCACGCCAGAGCAGGAGGCTCGGCTCCAGATCCGAGAGGTGGCGGACGGGCTCTATGTCATCCCAGGATTCGACGGCGGCCAGTCAGGCGGGAATGTCGCCGTGCGGGTCACCAACGACGGCGTGCTCATCGTCGACAACAAGTTTGCGTACAGCTTCGACTTCATCACGGAGCAGGTGCGCAGCGTTACCAACCAGCCGATCAGATACGTCATGAATACCCATCATCATGGCGACCATGCCGGCAGCAACGCCGACTTCATGCCTGCGGCCGAAGTCATCGCCCACCGCAACGCCCGCGCGAACATCATTCGGAACAACCTGACTGGCGCGCCCCCCATTACCTTCACGCACGAAACGGCGGTGTTCCTGGGCGGCGCGGAAGTGCAGGCCCATCACTTCGGTCGAGGCCACACCAACGGCGACTCGGTGATCTACTTCCCCGACCTCCGCGTCATCCACACCGGCGACCTGTTCATCTACGGTGAGCGCCTCGACGGCACCACGCTGGCGCCGTTCTGGGACTTGGCCAACGGCGGTAGCGCTACCGAGTGGCCTGCCACCCTGACCGGTGTCCTTGGCCTCGACTTCGATGAGGTCATCCCTGGCCATGGCCCCGTGCTCGGCCGGGCCGAGGTTCGCACGTTCCGCAGCAATCTGGAGACCGTGATCGCCAGAGTCGCGGCGGAGGTACGCAACGGCGCGACCCGCGACAACATTGCCTCGAGAGTGGACACCAGCGATCTCGGCTGGCCTCTCGCGCCGGTTCGCCTCCAGGACGTGTTCGACGAGTTGACTGGCGCGCGGTGACTCGCCGCTTGTCAGGCTGGTCACCGGCGGGGGTGTCGATGCCCCCCCCCGGTGGACAGGCTGGTCGCGCGAGACTACCCCCCCCTACGCAATGATCTGCGGGATCGGGACACCCTCAACGTCGGTGAGGCGCATGTCACGGCCGTTGTAGCGGTAGGTCAGCTGTTTGTGGTCCATGCCGAGCAGATGGAGCATCGTGGCGTGCAGGTCATGGGCCGAGATGGGCTGCTGCTCCGCTTTGTAACCGAACTCGTCGCTGGCTCCGATGACCTGGCCGCCCTTGATGCCGGCGCCGGCCATCCAGCCGGTCATGGTCCCCGGGTTGTGGTCGCGGCCGACGCCGCGCTGCGAAATCGGCATCCGACCGAATTCGCCGTGCCACAGCACCAGCGTTTCGTCGAGGAGGCCGCGCGCCTTGAGGTCGGTCAGCAGGCCCGCGATGGGCAAGTCCGATTCGGCCGCGTGCTGCGTGTGGTTTTCGATGAGGTTGCTATGCGCGTCCCAGGTGTCGGTATCCTGCACGCCGAGACCGCCTTGGAACAGTTGCACGAACCGGACTCCGCGCTCAATCAGGCGACGCGCCATCAGGCACTGTCGCCCGAACGGCTCGGTCACCGGATTGTCCAGGCCGTAGAGTCTGCGGGTCGCGTCCGACTCGGACGAGATATCGACCGCCTCCGGCGCACAGCCCTGCATGCGATAGGCCAGCTCGTAGGAGGAGATGCGGGCCGCCAACTCGGAGTTACCCGGGTTGTTGGCCATGTCCAGCTCGTTGAGTCGGCTCAGGGCATCGAGCCGCGCACGCTGCTGCGCGTCAGACACGCCCTCCGGTGGCTGAAGATCGACGATGGGGTCACCAGAGGCGCGGAACAGCGTGCCCTGGTAGGTAGCCGGCATGAACCCGGCGCTCCAATCGGTGGGACCACCCAGCGGCCCGCCGCGGTAGTCGTTCATGACCACAAAGGCCGGCAGACTCGAACTCTCGGCCCCCAGTCCGTAGGTGACCCAGGACCCCACGCTCGGATAGCCGGTGCGAATCTGCCCGGTTTGCATCTCGTAGGTCGCCTGGATATGGTCATTGGACCGACCGTAGAGCGACCGAATCACGGCGATCTCGTCGACCTTCTTGGCCACGTGCGGAAAGATCTCCGACACCTCGATGCCGCTCTCGCCATACTTCTTGAACGAGAACGGACTCGGCATCAGCGGACCAGGATTCCCCTGACGCACGACGACCGATTCGGCCATCGGCTGGCCGGCGTAGGTGGTGAGGGCCGGCTTGGGGTCGAATGTGTCGACCTGGCTGACGCCACCGCTCATGAACAGCGAAATCACCGCCGTCGCACGGGGCTCGAAATGGGGCGGTTTCGGGGCGAACGGATTCCCAGGCACCGGTGTGTCGCAGGTGTCAGACTTCGCGGCGGCCAGCAGGCCCTGTTGGTCGAGCGTGTGCGCTAACGCCAATCCGGCGATCCCGCCGCCCGACTGAAACAGGAAGTCGCGCCGATTCCAGAATGTCCGCTTCCGCCGGTGATGATGATGGTGGTGGT
>SXOW01000422.1 GCA_005778315.1 Acidobacteriota bacterium | reverse complement strand
GGCGGGCATAGCCGTAGTAGGGCATGACCGCCGTAATCCGCGCGGCGGACGACCGCCGGAACGCGTCGATCATCACGCACAGCTCGATCAGGTTCGGGTCAACCGGCGCACAGGTTGGCTGCAAGATGAAGACGTCGGTGCCACGGATGTTCTCGTCGATTTGAAACGACACCTCAGTATCGGAGAATCGGCGAAGACTCGCCCGTCCCATCGGCACTCCGAGATAGGTGGCGATCTCCCGCGCCAGCTGGGTGTGCGCAGTGCCCGAAAACAGCTTCAATTGCCCGTATCGCATGCCCGTCTTTCGCCGCTCCGCGCCCCGCACCCGCCTCCTCAGAGGGGGACGTGACCGGCATCGATGGTGTGGCTGGGGCGGAAGGATTCGAACCTTCGAATACGGGATTCAAAGTCCCGCGCCTTAGCCGCTTGGCCACGCCCCAACAATCTGGTGCCCCACACGCGGTTTCGCTGTATGTCCCCTGGGCCCCGTCGCCACTGCAACGTGATGCTGACCCTGGCGGGTCTCCTGGTCCCCCGCGCAATCCTGCATCTTATCCCGGCCGTCCCAGGGCGAGCAAGCGACCTGCGGGCACGGCCCGGCTCAGCGTCGCTGGGGCCGCACCGGGCTGGTCGTCTTCGGGGTCATTGTCTGGGTTAGGGTCCGCGTCACAGTCCGGGTCACGAACACCCGCCACTCTGGGCGCTTGATCCGCCGAGCGGCACCAGCGGCACGCATCCAACTCGAGAACAGACCGAAGACGGCCGATCCGCTCCCAGTCATGGCTGCGTGCTGCGCCCCTTCACGGCTGAGCGCACGCGCGGCCTGGAGAATCTCCCGCCGGCGCCGTGCCACCGGCCGCTCGAGATCGTTGGTCAGGGCCGCCAGTTCAAGCGTCGGACCCCCGAACGGAAACGCCGTGCGCGACCTGGCACTCACACGCCTGGAACCCTCCCTGTCGCGATCCAGCCACGCGTAGGCGCGGATCGTCGACACGCCCCGCGCCGGCACCACGATGACCACCCAGTGCGGTGCCAGATCAGCCAGCGGATAGACGATGTCGCCCCTTCCCACCCCGAGCGCGGTTCCTCCGGTCAGGAAGAACGGGCCGTCCGCGCCCACGTCGGCCGCCACGCCGTAGAGACACTGCCTCGATGGCGACACGGCCCAGATACGGCACAGACCTTCCAGCGCCGCCACCGCATCCGAGGTGCCGCCACCCAGTCCGGCCTCGGCCGGGATGCGCTTGGTGAGCGTCACCTCGGCCCCGCAAGGGTCGCCACGCCGTCCGATGGCACGCCATAACGCCGCGGCCGCCGTCCAGACCAGATTGTCTCGATCGAGCGGCACACCGGGGGTGGAGCAACGCACCCGGCACGGACCATCGACCGCCCTGAGTGTCACGGTGTCGTGCAGCGCGACGGACTGCAGAATCGTCGTCACGTCATGGTATCCGTCGTCACCCCGAGCGCCGACCCGGAGATCGAGGTTGATCTTGGCGTAGGCCCGCACGCGTACCGGCTCGGCCATCATCGTGGTGCCGACGCCGCCGGCTCAGGTGGCGCTTCCAGTGGCCCGGCACCACGCAGTTCTCGGAGGGTCATCGGGAGGACGTCCGACGGGATGTCGAGGACGAACGCCGCGGCGGGCAGCGCCACGTTCGTATCGACCTGCGACAACGAGGCGGTGAGGTCGGTCTGAGGCTCGCCATCGGCCGCCGCACTGGCGGAGGAGATCACACGGACTTCGCGGGGGAGCCCTCCCTGAAAGCCGTCGTAGTAGATCGCCAATCCGTCGCGACTCCCCGCGGTCAGGCGGTAGACGCCGTCAACCTGCTGCAGGTAGGCGACGGCTCCACCCTCTAGGTCCACCGCCACCCACTCGCCGATGGTGCGCGCCGCTGTGGGCTGCGGATCCGTCACCAGGCAGCCGGTCAGCACCGAACGCAGCGCGCCCGGGCTCAGCGAGACCCCGACAAGGCTTTCCAGCATCTCTTCGGCCGGTACATCCTGGACGACGCGCTTCTCTCGTGTCAGCCAGAGCGTGGCCTGTCCCGGTTGGGCCACCAGATAGAACATCGGCGCGCCAAATGGTGCCAACCCTTCGAGTCGCACGGAACCTGGGGCCGACAGCCCGGCGCGCACGCGAACCCGAGAATTGAGCCTGGCGCCGCCGCTCCGGCCCTGAAGTCGGATCAGGGCATCGAGGTGTTGGACCTGACCACAGGCAGCCACGGCACCGTCGAATAGAGGCTGGAAGTCAGCCAGGGGAGTCCCGGGCCCATCCGGAAGTCGGAGTCGGGTGGTGGCACAGCCCGCAAGACAAACTGGCAGTAGGACGGCGATGGAGAGGACGCGTCGCAGGGTCATCGGCAACCGCGGCTCAGCCGGCGAGCCCAGCGCCGGAGGTCAGTCACGCAGACGCGCACGCGCGTCGCTCAGCTTTCGCTCAACCACGGACACATCAACCCCGTCGAGGTCACCGGCGAGCGCCCGTTCCCAGATCATGACGGCTTCTTCATAGCGTTCGATCTTGAACAACAGATCCGCCAGGTGATCCTGCACGACCGAGTTGCGTCTGAGTTGGTCTCCGGCCCGACGTAACGCCGTCTCGGCTAGCGCGAGTTCATCCTTCTTGAAATACGCCCATCCGAGGCTGTCCAGGAACGACCCGTTGTCGGGATCAATCTCGAGCGCGCGCTGGATCAGCTCCACCGACTCATCCAGGCGCTCGTTTCGCTCAGCCAACATGTAGCCCAAGTAGTTCAACGCCTGCGCATGGTCGGGTTCGCGCTCCAGGACCCGGCGAAACGCCGCCTCGGCCTCGGCAAATCTCTGCCCGCGTTCGAAGACGGCGCCCAGCTGAAACAGAATCTGCGTATTGTTCGGAAACTGTTCGTCCGCGCCCCTCAGGACCTGGACCGCATCGTCAATCCGGTCATGTTCGGTGTAGAGGCTGGCCAGCGCCACGTGCGCCACCGGATCATCCTCGTGCTCGCGCACCGCGTCGCGGAGCACATCGATCGCGCCCCGAAGCTCGCCTCGCGCCGTGAGTACCATCGCTTCCAGCCGCGACAGCATCAGGTTGTCAGGGCGCTGGCTCTGGGCCCGCGCGACAATGTCGGCGGCATCGTCCAATCGTTCCGCCTCGACATACATCTGGGCCAGCTGCGCCTGGACCCCCAAGTCGGACGGGCTGAGATCGAGGGCTGAACTGAGTGCGCCGATTGCGGCGTCGTGGTCACCCAACTGTTCATGCGCGGCTGCCAACCGCTGGAGCAAACTCGCGATCTGGCCGGGATCGACGTTGGCCAGCGCGGCGCGTTCGACGATGGACCCGAGCAGGTCCGTCAGTTCCTGATAACGGCTCTGGGCGGCAAGAATCTGCGTCAGGAGATAGGGCCCGCGAAGCCCCTCCGGCTCCAGCTCGATGACCCGACGAACGGCAGTCTCCGCCTCGGCCGCATTTCTCAACTGGAGCTCAAGGTCAGACAGGGCATACCATCCGGCCGCATCGTCGGGCCGGATCTGCACCAGATCCCGCAGGACCTCGAGTGCTCGCTCCGGCTGGTCCGCGTTGAGCAAGGCGGTCGCAAGCTGCCGCCGGTACCGTGCCCGCCCGGGGTCGACCAGCACGGCACGCTCATAGACCGCCGTTGCTGCCTCCCAGTCACCCTTGGCTTCGTGGGCTTCGGCGAGGAGGGCCACGGCATCAGCGAATTGGGGCTCGGCATCGATGACTTCCGCCAAGATCTCGATCGCCTTGTCGGCGTTCTCTTTCGTGAGATACAGCCGCCCCAACGTGAGGTACAAGGCGGGATCCGGAGAGACGGGTGTCCTCGCCAGCTCGAGGTGCTCGATCGCACGATCAAGATCCGCGGCGTCCCCCCCGTCTCGGGCCCCCGCCCTGGCGGCGTACACGAGGCCCAGAATGCGATGCGCTTCGACGTTGTCCGGCTCCAGGTCCAACGCGGTAGAAGCCGCCTCGATGGCCGACTCGGCTTCGCTTCGCCGCGCGTAGAGGCCCGCCAGTTCCGCCCAGATGTCCGACGCCGTCGGATCGAGCTCGGCGGCCCGGGTAAACGAGGCCACGGCTGCCTCGATGTCACCGTCACTCTCGTGAGAACGTCCCACAATGAATGCGTGGTAGGCCTCCGCCTTGGCTGCGGTGGACGTCCCGGCGGACTCCACCGGTTGTGCGTGGGCCGACGCTCCCACGGCGAGCGCGCCGGTAAAGGCGACGAAACAGACCATAGACCGCATAGGGTCAGATTGTTCCACAAGGGGCGACACGGGACAACCCGGGACAGTTTGGTATAGTCTGGGACTGTCCGAGCGGGAGGAAGACGTAATGGGCGTTGACGCCGAACTGCTGAACATCCTTGCCTGCCCCGAGTGCAAGACCCCCGTCGTGCTGGTGCATGACGACGCCGCCCTGAAGTGCGGCACCTGTCACCGGGTGTATCCGATCAAGGACGATATCCCCGTCATGCTCGTCGACGAGGCTACAATCGAACCTTGACCGAGGGCCTACCACGATCCGGCCTCCCGCGACGAAGCCGGAAACCCAGCGACCGAGACCTCCGCGGTCAGTGCAGTCGCACGATCCACCTTTCGAGTAGCGACATCCCCCCTCGGCCATGAGCCTCCTGCCGGACACGAATGACGGCAGCTCCACGCTGGAGGTCGTGGGCGTCTACGCTCTGCTGGCCTTTATCGCGGCGCTGCAGGTGTCGATCGCCGCCTCGCAGGTGCTGCTCACCATCGCGCTCGGCTGTTGGGTCGGCGTGCTCGTGAACGGGCGCGAGCGACCGCACGCTCCGCCGTTCTTTGCGGCGCTGATCGTCTATGCGGCGCTCACGCTGCTCTCGGTCCTGTTCTCTCGCGATCCCGGCGCGAGCATCGTGGATGCCAGGGAGATCCTGCTGTTCCTCGTGGTCCCGCTGGTGTTCCGGTTGGCACGCGGGAAGCGGGCCCAGACCGTGGCCACGGTCGTGGTGACGGTGGGCGCGGCCACAGCCGTCTTCGGCGTCGTGCAATACGGCATTCTCGAGTTTGACAATCTTGGCCAGCGGCCGAGCGGCTCGATGGGTCACTACATGACCTACTCCGGCCTGCTCACGCTCGTGATCGCCCTGGCGGGGGCTCGAGCCCTGTTTGACCGGCGTGAGCGGGTCTGGTCGGTGCTGGTCATGCCGGCGCTGCTGGCCGCGCTGGCCGTCACACTCACCCGTAGCTACATGATTGGCGCAGCGGCGGCCCTCGGCGTGCTCTGCCTCCTGCGCGACCGCCGGCTGCTGGTGGTGGCGCCGATGGTGGCAGCCCTGCTCATCGTGGTCGCGCCGCCGCAGATCACGGACCGCTTCTATTCGAGTTTCAACATGGAGGACCCGACAGTACGCGACCGCTTCGCCATGAGTCGATCCGGGATCCGGATCATCGGCGACCACCCGTGGACCGGTGTCGGCCCGGACATGGTGAAAGAGGTCTACGCGGACTACAGGGACCCGGGCGCGGTGCAGGACGAGAACCCGCACTTGCACAACGTGCCGTTGCAGATCGCGGCCGAGCGGGGCTTGCCAGCCCTCGCGGCATGGCTCCTTTTCCTGGGCATGGTGGTGCATGACCTCACGCGCCGGATGCACCACGGAGCCGGCCCCGCGCTACCGGCCGCCGGCCTCGCCGCCGTCGCCGGCATGCTGGTCGGCGGGATGTTCGAATACAACTTCGGCGATTCCGAGTTCCTGATGCTGTTCCTGGTTTTGATCACCTTGCCCGCGGCGGCCGCATGCGACACGATGCCGCCCAGCTCACCGCCAGCGCCGGCTCCACGCGCACCCTAGTGTCGGAAGTGGCGGCGGCCGGTGAAGACCATGGCCATGCCGTGCTCGTTCGCGGCGTTGATGACTTCCTCATCCCGGACGGAGCCGCCGGGCTGAGCGACTGCCTTGGCGCCGGCGGCGGCAATCGCGTCCAAGCCGTCGCGAAAGGGGAAGAACGCGTCCGAGGCGGCGGCTGTACCGGTAAGGTCGATCGTCGCTTTCATCGTTGCGACCTTCACGGCGTCCACACGGCTGGTCTGACCGGCGCCAATCGCGGCCAGGCGGTCTGGTGTTGCAAACACCACCGCATTTGACTTGACGTGGGCGCAGACCCGCCATGCGAGCCGTAGGGACGCCCACTCTTCGTCCGTCGGCTGCCGGGTGGTCACGACACGAAAGTCGCCCGCGGCGGCCCGCCCGTCCAGCCCGCCCCACGGGTCCACCGCCTCGACCACTCGGTCGTACTCCTGCACCAGCATGGCACCCAAGATGGAACGCACCTCGCGGTTCATCCGTGGATCGGTGGCCCCGGCGTGACAGTCGGCCAGCACGAGCCGGAGATTTTTCTTTGTCGCCAACACGACCCGGGCTTCCGCGTCCGCAGCCGGCGCCACGACGGCCTCGATGAACGTGGCTGTGATCGCAGTGGCGGTATCGCGGTCGATCGGTCGGTTCAATCCGACGATGCCGCCGAATGCCGACAACGGATCGACGTCGCGAGCGGCCACGTACGCATCGTGAAGCGTCGCCGCCGTCGCAACGCCGCATGGGTTCATGTGCTTGACCACTACGGCCGCTGGTTCCTGAAACTCGATACTCAACCTCGCGGCGGCGTCGAGGTCCAGCAGATTCGTGAACGACAGCGGTTTGCCCTGCACCACGTCGGCGCCGCCAAAACCCAGAGCGCCGTCAGCGTAGAGCGCGGCCGACTGGTGCGGATTCTCTCCATACCGAAGCACCCGCTGCCGGGTGACCTTGAGTTCCAGCATCTCCGGTGTCAACTCCTCGGACACGGTGCCTCGAGAGAAGACGCCGTCGGTGACCGCGACCGCCGACAGCGCGTCCGCAATGGTGCCATCGTAGGAATGGGTGTGCGCAAACGCTTTCGCCGCCAGCGACAACCGGAACGCGGCGGTGGGTCCACCGGCCTCGTCCAGCTGCGCCAGGGCGGCGTCATAGTCGGCCGGGTCTACGACGACCAGCACATGCAGAAAGTTCTTGGCGGCAGCCCGCACGAGACTGGGCCCACCAATGTCGATTTCCTCTATCAGGGCGGCAACTGTGGTGTCGGGATCGGCGGCCGCACGGGCAAACGGGTACAGGTTCACGACGACCACGTCGATCGGCTCGATCCCGTGGTTTCGGATCGCTTGCAGGTCGTCGGGCCGATCGCGGCGCGCCAAGATGCCGCCGTGTATCGCCGGATGCAGCGT
>SXOW01000421.1 GCA_005778315.1 Acidobacteriota bacterium | reverse complement strand
TCGCCGGCTTGACGAACAGCGGAAAACGGAGCGCTGTCGCCAGGCGGGTCGTGGTGTCGGCGCGCTCTGCGCGCCACGTGCGCCGCAGGACCACCTCATGCCGCACGATGGGGAGTCCGCGCGCCGCGAACAGTTCCTTCATGACTGCCTTGTCCATGCCCGCGGCCGCCGCGAGGACGCCGGACCCGACGTAGGGGACGTTCGCCAGTTCCAGCAAGCCTTGCAGTGTGCCGTCCTCACCATACGGACCGTGCACGATCGGGAAGATCACATCAAGGCCGAGGCCGCTGACGATGGCGTCGCCGCGATGCTCGTCCCCAGAGCGGCCGGTCTCGCCGCGCTCGATCGTCAGGAGAGTCTCGTCCCCCGGGTGCGCCACGAAATGGACCTCTCGTGCCGCCCGGTGCCCTCGCGTCTGGTCGAGTCGCGCCTGCTCTATGGTCTCGGCGGCGGATTCGAGCAGTGGCGGTCGCTCGGCCAGCCACCAGCGGCCGTCCCGGCCGATCCGGAGCGGGACCGGTTCGTATCGTTGGCGGTTGAGGTTGGCAAAGAGAGACGCTGCCGAGGCGAGCGACACCTCGTGCTCGCTGGATCGACCGCCGTAGACGACACCGATGCGAAGACGCTTCACGCGGAGTGGACCACCCTAGGGTTGTTCGTCGTGAGAGCGAGCGCGACAGATCGTTCACGCTCCAACGCTGTGTAGTATACGGCAGTGCCTGCACCCTGTTCCTTCCATGTCACCCACCGCGCCGGAGCGGCACGAGCCGGCGAGTTTCACACACCCCACGGTCTGGTGCGGACTCCGGCGTTCGCGCCAGTCGGGACACGCGGCGCGGTGAAGGGGGTGACGCATCGCGACCTTCTGACCCTTGGGGTCGAGATGATCTTGGCCAACACCTACCACCTGCACCTGCGCCCCGGGGCGCCACTGGTGGGACGGGCCGGCGGGTTACACCGGTTCATCGGCTGGGACAGGCCGATGCTGACTGACAGCGGAGGGTACCAGGTGTTCAGCTTGGGTGACCGTCGGCGTATCGACGAGGACGGAGTCTCGTTTCGGTCCCACCTCGACGGCAGTCTGCAACGCCTTACCCCCGAGAGCGCGTCCGACATCCAGGCGCAGCTCGGCTCGGATGTCGCCATGGTGTTCGACGAATGCGCGAGCTATCCCGTGTCAGAGGCATCGGCGCGCGTCTCGATGGAGCGCACCTTGCGCTGGGGCCAGCGCGGGCGGGCCCGTTTTCTGGAGACGCGGGACGACCCGTCGCGCCTGGACGGGGCCGTCACGAATGCCGGTCAAGCGCAATTCGGCATCGTACAAGGGGGCGTGTACAAGCGACTGCGGGACGAAAGCGCCGAGAGAACCGTCGCGATCGGGTTTGACGGGTTTGCCATTGGTGGTTTGAGTGTCGGAGAACCGGTCGATGTGATGTATGACATGGTGGCGCACTCGACCCCGATGCTTCCAGATTCGCGCGTGCGATATCTGATGGGGACCGGCATGCCTGATGATCTGGTTGAATGCGTCGCTCGCGGGATCGACCTGTTCGATTGTGTGCTCCCGACACGTAACGCCAGAAACGGTCAACTCTTGACCCGCACGGGCCCGATTTCGATCAAGCAGTCCCGCTTCGCGGAAGATGCCCGTCCGCTCGATCCGGAGTGTGCGTGCTACACGTGCCAGCGGTTCTCCCGCGCGTATCTCCGCTACTTGTTCGTGACCGGAGAGATGACCGCGAGCATCCTTAACACACTGCATAATATACACTTCTACCTTGACACGATGCGACGAATAAGAGAGGCTATCGTGTTGGGCTCGTTCGAGATGTTCAGGCAAGGATTTCACGAGACGTTCTCCCGTCGAAGCCGGGCGTAGGCCCGAATACACAGCATGCCGATGCTTTCCGTTCCGGTCGTCTTTGCCATGGCTTCTCCCGCCCAGGGCGCAAGTGGCCCCGCGTGGGTACAGTTCCTGCCATTCGCGCTGATCCTTGCGATCTTCTACTTCATCATCTTGATGCCGATGCGGAAGCGTCAGAAGAAGGTCACGGAATTCCGGAACGCGCTGAAGGTGGGTGACAGAGTCATCACGACCAGTGGGATCTACGGCAGTATCACCAAGTTGAACGACCGCTCGGTGCAGTTGCAGATTGCTGACAAAGTGCGTGTCGAAGTCTCACGCGCGGCGGTTGGCGGCTACCAGGGGGAGGAGCCGGTCGTCGAAGACGCTGCGTCCATGTAGCTGCGTCCAGGCACTGGACGACCGCCGAGTGCCGAAAGCGGAGCATGCCACGGGATGTGAAATGTGCGTCATCGGGCAAACCATAACGAGCCATGGCCAAGAACTTACGCTGGAAAGTGTTGACCATCGTGGCGGTGGCGGTTGCTGCTGTATTCGCCGTGTACCCGCCTGCGGAGTCCATTCGGTTGGGCCTCGATCTCAGCGGCGGGGTTCACATGGTGCTGCAGGTGCAGACTGAAGACGCGCTGTTGGTGGAAACCGAGACCAGCGCGGAGCAGTTGAATGAGCAGGCCGGCCTCAGTGGCATCACCCTCGCATCGTCCGCTGCGGTCTCCTCGACCGAAATCCAGGTGACCGGAGTACCCGCAGACCGCGATCAAGAGTTCCGCACCATAGCGGACGATCTGATCGGGCTCTCGTATACCCGAGAATCGCAGCCCAACGGCGCCTATCGGTTCCGAATGGAGCCCAGCGTTGAGCGTGTCCGGCGTGACGAGTCGGTACGGCAGGCGTTGCAGACCATCTCGCGCCGCGTCGACGAGTTGGGGGTGGCAGAGCCGGTGGTCACCCCATACGGTGGCGGTGGCGATCAAATTCTTGTGCAGCTCCCTGGGGTCGAGGATGTTGCCGGTGCGAAGGAGATTATCCGCTCCACCGGGCTCCTGGAGCTGAAATTGGTGGAAGACGGACCGGCTCCCACGCGCGAGTTCCTGCTGCAGACACGTAACGGCGTGGTGCCTGCCGACATGGAGGTGCTCTCGGGTGTCGATGACACGCTCGGCGGTGTTGGCGGCTCGCAGGTCTTCTATCTGGTGCGCCGCGTGGCGCCGGTGACGGGGCGCGACCTGCGAAACGCCAGGCCGACCATCGATGAGTTCAACCAGCCGGCGATCAGTTTTTCGTTCACCCGGGACGGCGCTCGGAAGTTCGGGAACTTTACCGGAGCGAATCTTGGTCGGAACCTGGCCATCATCATGGACAGCCAGGTGTACTCGGCCCCGACGATTCAATCGCGGATCTCCGACGAAGGCCGGATTACGGGGAACTTCACCACCGATGAGGCGGCGGACCTCGCGTTGATTCTGCGGTCTGGCGCCCTTCCGGCGTCACTTACATACTTGGAAGAGCGGACAATTGGTCCGCAACTCGGTGCCGACTCCATTCGTGACGGAGTGACGGCATCCGTGGCTGGGCTTGTCCTCGTGTCGCTGTTCATGCTGGCGTACTACCGGCTGTCCGGCGTCAACGCCGTGCTGGCGGTCTCGCTCAACCTGCTGATCCTGATGGCCTGCATGTCCTACGTCAGCGCCGTCTTGACGCTGCCTGGAATTGCCGGCTTCATCCTCACTATCGGCATGGGCGTGGACTCCAACGTGCTGATTTTCGAGCGCATCAAGGAAGAGTTGGCCTCTTCTCGCGGGGTGCGGGCGGCGGTGGGGGCCGGCTTCGATCGCGTCTTTCTGACAATCGTCGATACACACATCGCGTCGCTGATCGCGGCCGCGTTCCTCTTTCAGTTCGGCTCTGGCCCAATCAAGGGGTTCGCGACGACCCTGTTCTTCGGGCTTGTATCGAACGTGTTTACCTCCGTCTTCGTGTCGCGGACCTTGTTCGAAGTTGTGCTGACCCGTCGCCGAGAACCGACGTTGAGTATCTAGCACCGAGCCCGCCGTCTTTATCGCCTCCTAGATTCTCAGAACGCGAAGCCCGATGGTCATTTTCAAGAACCCCAATTTCGATTTCCTCAAGTGGCGGTGGCCGGCCATGGGCCTGTCACTGGTCGTCATTGCCAGTGGAGCGATTTCGATGGCCTTGCAGGGAGGGCCGGCGCTCGGGATCGACTTCTCTGGCGGCACGATCCTCATCGTGCAGTTCGACGCGCCGGTCACCGAGGATGCCGTGCGTGGCGCGATTGGCGGCGTCGTAGCCGAGGCCCTGGTCCAACAAACGGGGGACTCGGGCGACAACACCGTCATGATCCGCCTGCCTCAAGGTGGGGTCGAACAGGGGACCAGCCTGGAGGACGGGGCCACTGCGGTCCGGGACGCCATCACTCAGAGCGCGCTCGGAGGGTTCCGGGTGATGCGGACTGACCTGGTCGGGCCGATCATCGGCGAGGAGTTGAAGCAACGTGGCGTGTACGCGTTTGTGTTCGCCATATTGGGAATCCTCGCGTACATCGCACTGCGGTTCCGCTTCAGTTTCGCGCTGGGCGCGATCATCGCGGTTGTCCACGACATCTTGATTACGCTCGCGTTCCTCACGTTCTTTGGGTATGACCTGTCGCTCAATGTCGTGGCGGCGATGCTGACCATCACCGGCTATTCCGTGAACGACACCATCGTGGTTTTTGACCGCGTGCGTGAGAACCTTCGCCAGGCGCGGCGCGATTCGCTTGAGACGCTGGTCAACGCCAGTATCAACGAGACGCTGAGCCGCACCTTGATTACGTCTGGCACCACGACATTCGCCGCGCTGGCGCTGTTTGTAGCTGGCGGCGAAGTGCTGCGAGGATTCGCGTTTACCATCCTGGTTGGTGTGGTGAGCGGCACATATTCGACGGTCTTCGTCGCGGCGGCCGCCGCCATCGTCATCAGCGAGCGTTCGGCCGCGAGGCGGTTCCAGCCCGCGTCCGGTGTGGACCAGGCTGCTTCGAAGTCAAAGCGGGCCAAGAAGGCCCGGGCACGCGCTCGCGCGTAATCAACCCAGACCGACGGCATGCGTCGATTGACCCAGCCACGGCGGCGCGTGGCCCACCCCGAGTGACCGTCTTTCAAGCGGCGGTGCTCGGCGTGGTGCAAGGGCTGACCGAGTTTCTTCCGATCTCCAGTTCCGCCCACCTGATTCTGGCTCGTGACATCCTCGGCTGGGACGCCGGTTCAGCCGAGATACCGTTCGACGTCGTGTGTCATCTCGGGACGCTGCTCGCGGTGGTGGTTTACTTTCGCGCCGATGTGGCGGCGCTCGTCGCCGCGATCCCGAAGGCGCTGTTGGGCCATGCCGACAACACCGCCCGCCTGGGGCGCCTCATCCTGGTCGCGACCACACCGCTTGTCCTTGTCGGGTGGCTCTTCGGCGATGTTCTGGAGCAGCTGCGCACCCCCACCGTCGCGGCCGTCGCACTCTCCGTGGGCGCCCTGGCGATGTTCGTAGCCGAGCGCACCGCCTCGGGGAGCCGACCCGGTACCTCCCTGTCTGTCGTCGAGGCAGGGTTTCTGGGGCTGGCCCAGGCGGTCGCGTTGGTGCCGGGGGTCTCTCGGTCAGGGGCGCTCATCATCGGTGCGCTGGTGACCGGGCTTCGTCGCGAGGATGGCGCGCGTTTCGCCTTTCTGCTCGGGATCCCGGCCATCATGGGTGCCGGTGCACGGGCCGCCTGGACCCTCGGACCGGATGGATTGTCGGACAACACGGCGGTCCTGCTTGTCGGGTTTGGCGTATCGGGCGTGGTCGGCTACGCTGCGGTCGCCGGACTGTTGCGGTATCTGGCGAGTCACACGCTCGACGTCTTCGCCTACTACCGACTGGCGCTGGCCGCAACCATCGGCATGTGGCTCGTCCGCGTGTAGCCCGGGACATCGGTGGCAGCGTGATGCAATGGATTCGACGTAGTTTCATCGCCGGGTGCTTCGTGATGGTGCCGCTGATCATCAGCGTCGCGGCGCTGATCTGGGCCTTTCGGCTCGTTGACGGGGTGATGGCGCCGTTGTACACGCAGCTCCTGGGGCGGGAGGTGCCTGGGTTGGGCTTGGCGACGACGCTGCTCATCGTCTTGGCGGTAGGCGCACTGGCCACCAACGTCTTTGGGAAACGGCTACTCCAGCGAGGCGAGTCGTATCTG
>SXOW01000420.1 GCA_005778315.1 Acidobacteriota bacterium | reverse complement strand
GGTCTTCGACCCGGTCTTCGTCGAGCTCTCGCCGCTGCGCCGGCACATCGCCGGGCAGGTGCTGCGCCTGCCCGACATCCTGGTGCGCGGCAACGCCACCGAGATGGCGGCGTTTGACATTCGGCCCTAGCCGCGCGCCTTTACGCCTGTTTGCGTTTGCGGGTGGTTTTACGCGCCGCGGTTGACCGGGCCGGGGTCGACCGAGCCGGCGTCTTCTTCGACGCGCTCACGCTGTCGAGACTCTTCCGCAACGCCGCCATCAGGTCCACCACCTTGGTCGGCGCCTCTTCTTCCTTTACGACAAACTCTTCGCCGGCAATCTTTGCGTCAATGACCGACCGCAGCTCGGCCTGATATTGGTCCACGGTGTCGCCCAGGTCGATCTCGCCCTCAAAATTCGCAATGACCTGGCGGGCCAACGCCACCTCCGCACCGTTGACCTCAGTCGGCACCTGATCCAATTCCTCGATGGCGGACATCTCCCGCACTTCGTTCTTCCGCCGCAGCGTGTACATCACCAGCCCGTTCTCGCGCGGCTGTATGGCGACCGCGTACTCGCGCCCATAGAGGGCCAGCTTGCCAATGCCCGCCTTACCCTCCAACGCTTCGCGAATGACCGCGAACGCGCTCGCCGCGATGGCGCCGTCCGGGGCCAGGTAGTACGGCTTTTCGACAAAGATGGGATCGATCGAAGCCATGTCGGCGAATCGCTCGAGGTTGATGATGCGGGTCGATTCCGTGCGCGCTTTGGCGAGGTCGTCGTCCTCCAGGACCACATACCGCCCACGCTCGAATTCATACCCTTTCACCACTTCGGTGTTCTCGACCTCGCAGTCGCAGGTGGTGCACCACCGCTTCTGCTGCAGCCGCGTTTGGCACGTTGAGTGGAGCTGATTGAACCGGATGGTCGCCGCCGCGTCGGTGGCCGGAAACACCCGCACCGGTACCGTCACGAGACTGATCTTCATGTGACCCTTCCAGGTCGGACGTGCAGCCATGCTCAGATCTCCTCTCCCCGTGGTGTGGACGCCAACCGGGGCGTCCGTGTTATCGGATCCACAGGCGCCTGGGCGTAGGCCATGGGCGGCCTGCCACCCGCTCAAGGTATTCTTGCGCCAATTGGAGCAGAACGGGCAGAACCATGACACCCACGGCCAGGAAATCGCGGAACGTGCTGCCGTTTCCGGCCAAAGCCGCCGGACCGCGGTGGCAGGCTCGGGTGGCGGACCTCCGTCCGATGTTGGCCGTCGTGGCTGAAGAGCCCACGCATGCTCGCTTGCTCGACCGGGACGACCTGGTCTTCGAACCCAAATACGACGGCATCCGAGCGCTCATCGAGGTCGCGCCCCCTCCATCTGATGACCCGCAGCAGGCGCCCGCCATCCGCATCTGGTCGCGCCTGGGGAACGACAAGACCGCACAGTTTCCAGAGGTCGTCGACGGCCTCGCCGCGCTTGCGCGCACGCTGACGGCCCCCTTGGTGCTCGACGGCGAGATTGTGGCGATCGACGCGGGCGGCGGGGCGCTGTCGTTCCAGCACCTGCAGGGCCGTATGCATCTGCGGGGACGGTCCCGTGCGACCCTGCCGCGCACGGACGCCGCCTTCATCGCGTTCGACCTTCTTCGCGATGGGAACATCGACCTCCGATCGATGCCCTTCACCGACCGTCGCGCGCGGCTCACCCACTACCTGTCACCGGCCTCGGTGCGTGGACCCGCGGTGCGACTCATCCACAGCCAGGTTGGTGGCGGCACCCATCTCCGTGATGAGGGCGTGGCGAACGACTGGGAGGGCGTGGTCGCGAAGGAGCCGCGGTCGCGCTATCTCACCGGCAAACGTCACCCGGGGTGGCTGAAGATCAAGTTCGTCAAACGTCAGGAGTTCGTCGTCGGTGGGTGGACAGACGGCCGCCTGTCGCGGCACCACTTCGGCGCGCTGCTGGTGGGCTACTACCGACCCCCCGCGAACGGCTTGGTCTACGCCGGACACGTCGGCTCGGGGTTCGACGACGCGGAACTCGAAGCGATCGGTGACCACCTGCGTGAGATCGAGTGCGAGGCGTCGCCATTCACCACTCCCCCACCGGCCAATGAACAGACGCACTGGGTGCATCCCACGCTGGTCATCGACGTGAAGTTCACGCAGTGGACCGCGGACGACGTGCTGCGTAATCCGGTGTATCTGGGGGTCCGAACGGACAAGGACGCGGCCGACGTCCGACGTGAGGACCAGGGCTCGGCGAGACAGCGGCGGACCGCGAAACGGACGGCGCCGGCGGAGGAGCGGCCGGACACGCCGCCACGGGCACCGCGAGGCAAGCGACCCACGGCCAAGCGTCCGAGCCGACCCGCCGCATCACCGAAGGCGGCACGCCCCACGCGGGCCCACATCCCAGACCTGGCGCCAGAAATCGACGCCCTGTGCGACCAGTTGGATCTGCTCGAAGCCAGTCGCAAACGCAGTATCCTCACGCTACCGGACGGCGCCCGCGTCGAGGTGGGGAACCTCCACAAGGTCTTCTGGCCAGAGCCACAGCTGACCAAGGGCGACCTCCTGCGGTTCAACCTCCGTATCTCGCCCTACGTGCTTCCGGTCGTGGCTGACCGACCTCTGGTCATGAAGCGGTTTCCGAATGGGGTCGATGGCAAGTCCTTCTACCAGCACCGATCGCCGGACCAGCTTCCGGAGGGCATCCGGGTCGCGGTGGTCCGCGAGAGCCCCGAGCGTGAAGACACCGGCGTCCCCTATCTCATCGGCGGCTCGCTGCAGACCCTCGCCTACATGGCGCAGCTCGCCGTGCTCTCTCAGGACCCCTGGTTTTCACGGCTGCCCGACATCGAAAATGCCGACTTGGTGGCCCTCGACCTCGACCCGATGCCGGATGCACCGTTCAGTCGCGTCATCGAAGTGGCGCGGTGGCTGCACGACGAACTGACCGCTCTGGGCACCCCCTGCTTCGCCAAGACCTCAGGGTCATCCGGCATCCACATCTTCATTCCATTGCCGCCCGGCACGCCCTACGAGGCCGGCATGATCTTCTGTCAGATTCTCGCGACCATCGTCGCGTCGCGTCACCCGAAAGCGGCCACGGTCGAGCGGATGGTCAAGAAACGTCCGACGGATGTGATCTACATCGACTACTTGCAGAACATCTACGGCAAGACGCTGGCTTGCGCCTACAGCGCGCGCGCCAGCCGGTTCGCCGGTGTCTCCACCCCGCTCACCTGGGACGAAGTCCACGACGGGCTCAAGAGTGGCCTGGCCCCGCAGGACTTCACCATGCGCACCATCTTCGACCGGCTGGCCAAGGTCGGCGACCTGTGGGCCGAGCTGCGCAACGGACAGACCGCAGACCTCCGCGCCGTCCTCCAATTGAACGTGCCAGGATAGTTCGCAGAGACACGCGGAGCGCCTCCACCGCCGTTCGACCAGCTCGCGACGGCTGGCTCTTGATGAACGACGCCCAGGGGGTGATATGATGACGAGTCTTCTGGGCAGGCGAGCAATCGTGCCACCCGAAAAGACCG
>SXOW01000419.1 GCA_005778315.1 Acidobacteriota bacterium | reverse complement strand
CACGAGGGCGCCGAGTGCGGCGGCGGCTAAGAGGTAGCGCATGGTGGTTCCTTGGGGGTGGTGTCGTTCAACGGCCTGAATATAAGTAGATTCCCTGAACCTCAAGCCTCGACGAACCCCACATGGCATCGATTCCGAATACCCCCGCTCCAATCAATGAGCCGATTCTCTCCTACGCCCCGGGCACTCCGGAGCGCGCCGCGATCAAGGCCGCCCTCAAGGAAATGAGCGGCGAGGTCGTCGACATTCCCTGCATTGTCGGCGGCAAGGAGATCCGGACCGGGAAGACCCACACGGTGGTCTCGCCCCACCGGCACAGTCATGTCTTAGCCACCGTGCACGAGGCCGATGCCCGGACCATGAACCAGGCCGTCCAGGCCGCCGAGCGGGGCTATCGGGAGTGGTCGAACTCGAAGTTCGAGGACCGGGCGGCGGTGTTTCTTCGGGCCGCTGAGTTGCTGGCCGGTCCGTGGCGCCAGGTGATCAACGGCGCCACCATGCTGGGCCAGAGCAAAACGATTTACCAATCGGAAATCGACGCTGCCTGCGAGCTGATCGACTTCTGGCGCTTCAACGTGAGTTTTGCCGACCGGATGTACGCCCAGCAGCCGATCTCCTCGCCGGGGGTGTGGAACCGAATGGAGTACCGGCCGCTCGAGGGGTTCGTCTACGCCATTTCGCCGTTCAACTTCACCGCGATCGGCGGCAACTTGGCCGGCACCCCGGCCCTGATGGGTAACACCGTGGTGTGGAAGCCGGCCGGCACGGCGGCGCTCAGCAACTACTACACGATGAAGCTGTTCGAGGCCGCCGGGATGCCGCCCGGGGTCATCAACTTCCTGCCCGGCAACGCGGTTCAGATTACCGAGCGGATGCTGTCCGACCGGAAGCTCGCCGGGGTCAATTTCACCGGCTCGACCGGGGTGTTCCAGTCGATCTGGAAGCGGGTCGGCGAGCGGATTTCCGACTACGCCACCTACCCTCGGCTGGTTGGCGAAACCGGCGGCAAGGATTTCGTGCTGGCCCATCCGAGCGCCGATCCGGAGGCGCTGGCGGTCGCGCTGGTCCGAGGGGCATACGAATATCAGGGGCAGAAGTGCAGCGCAGCATCGCGCGCGTATGTGCCGGCCAGTCTCTGGCCCGAGGTCCGGGACCGGATGGTGGCCATGATGGCTGAGATCAAGGTCGGCGACGTGGCCGATTTCAAGAACTTCATGGGTGCGGTGATCGACGCGAAGTCCTTCAACAAGCTCAAGGGCTACCTCGACCAAGCCAAGAAGGACCGGAGTGTCACACTGGTGTCGGGCGGCGGCGCCGACGACAGCAAAGGCTACTTCATCGAACCGACGTTGCTTCAGGTCAAAGACCCGACCTACCGGACGATGTGCGAGGAGCTCTTCGGCCCGATCTTGACCACCTATGTGTACAAGGACAAGGACTGGAAGCAGACCGTCAAGTTGGTCGATAGCACCAGCCCGTACGGCCTGACCGGATCGATCTTCGCCCGCGACCGCGACATCATCGACCAGGTCAAGACCTCGCTTCGCCACGCGGCCGGCAATTTCTACATCAACGACAAGCCGACCGGTGCGGTGGTGGGCCAGCAGCCGTTCGGCGGGGCCCGGGCCAGCGGTACTAACGACAAGGCCGGCTCGTATCTCAACTTGGTCCGGTGGGTGTCGCCCCGGTCGATCAAGGAAACGCTGGTACCGGTGACGGACTACCGGTATCCCTTCATGGCCTAGCCTTGAGTTTGCGCTGCCTCGGCCTGGCGCTGGCGGGATGGGTGTCGAGCGCGGCGGCGCAAACCTACCGGCCGGCCGCGTTTGCCTGTTCGGTGTTTCAGGAGTCGGTCACGACGTCGATTCGGGGCACCAGCGGGTCGGCGGAGGTGGCCGACCGGGGCGGCCGGTTTGGACTGCTGGTGTTGAACGGCCGGGACTCGAGCGGCGTGATGCTGCTCGACGCCTGGTATGACTCGCTGGAAGTCTGGCGGGAAACCGCCGCGGGCCGGGAAGCGCCGGATACCGACGGCCTGGTGGGGGGCCGGTTTCGCGGAGTCCTGCAGCCGGCCGGGAAGTACCGGTCGGTCAAGGCTCCGTTCATCCCCAATGAACTCGCCGACGTGGCTGACCTGGCCTCCGTGATGGATGACTTCCTCCCCCTGCTTCCGCCGGCTCCTTTGGCGGCGGGCCAGCAATGGTCGGACACCGCGGGATTCACGATTCGGCGGCTTCCCGACCGGGGCCGGACCCACCACTATCGATGGACCGCGACCCGGCGCGAAGGCGACCGGTATGCCGCCTCGGACAGCCTGTCGGTAACGCTCGATCAAGCGATCAAGGAAACCGGCGAACTCGTGTGGTCGCCGGAGCGGGGGCCGGAGAGTTGGACCCGCCAGATCAGTGTCTCGGCCCGGATTCCGGCCACCGGCGGGGTCAAGCGGCCGGTCCGGTCTACGGTCGAGCAAACCGTGACGGTCACCCGGCGGCCGGACCTTACCTCTCACTGCGGTTAGGCAGGAGTCTCATGACAAAGGTTCGTGCGGCGGTGGTGCAGGAGGCCTCGGTGGCCTTTGACCCGCTGGCCACCCTCGACCGGGTGGCGGCCCGGATGGCGGAGGCCGCGCGCGAGAAGGCCCAAATCGTGGTCTTTCCGGAAGCGATGATCGGCGGATATCCGAAGGGTGTGGACTTCGGCGCCCGGGTGGGTTCGCGGAGCGACGAGGGCCGGGAGGAGTTCGAGCGCTATTGGAACGGGGCCATCGAGGTGCCCGGCCCGGTTACCGACCGGCTCGGCGCCATGGCGGGCGAGTTCGGCGTCTACTTGGTCATCGGGGTGATCGAGCGGAGCGGGGGGACGCTCTATTGCACGGTGCTCTACTTCTCGCCCGAAGGCTCGCTGTTGGGCCGGCATCGGAAAGTGATGCCGACCGCGATGGAGCGGATCATCTGGGGCTACGGCGACGGCTCGACCCTCGGTGTGCTCGACACCCCGTTAGGCAAGCTCGGGGCGGTGATTTGCTGGGAGAACTACATGCCGCTCCTCCGGACCGCCATGTATGCGCAAGGGATCGAGTTGTACTGCGCCCCGACGGTGGACGACCGGGAGGTCTGGGGGGCCACCATGCGGCACATTGCCCGGGAGGGCCGGTGCTTCGTGTTGTCGGCCTGCCAGCACGCCCGGCGCCGCGACTATCCGGCGGACTATGCGCCGATTCAGGGCAACGATCCGGACACCGTCTTGATCCGCGGGGGCAGTCTGATCGTCGATCCCCTGGGGGCCGTGCTGGCGGGGCCGGTGTACGACCAGTCTGGGGTGCTGGTGGCGGATCTCGATCTGGGTCTGATTGCGCGCGGGAAGTACGATTTCGACCCGGTGGGGCATTATGCCCGGCCGGATCTTTTCAACTTGGTCGTGAATACGGCGCCTCAGGTGCCGGTTCGGTTTGCGGGCTCGGCGCCCGGCGGGGAGGATGAGGGGACGAGGATTTTGGGATAGGGGAGCGGCACGTCAATCAAAGGAGATGGCATGAGCAATGTGGGCGTGGTGAAGTCGCTTTACGACGGGTTTGGGCGCGGGGACATCCCGGCCGTCCTTGGGACGATGAGCCCGAACATCCATTGGTATGAGGCGGAGGGTAACCCCTACATGCCCAGTGGCGAGGCTTGGGTCGGACCGGACGCCATCCTGAACAACCTGTTCATGAAGCTCGGCTCGGAGTGGGAGGGGTTCTCGGTCCATCCGAAGTCATTCCACGATGCCGGCGACAGCGTCATCGTCGAAGCCCGCTACAGCGGGAAGTACAAGGCAACCGGCAAGCGGTTGGATGCGCAGGTCTGCCATGTTTGGGACGTCAAGAACGGCAAGGTGACCAGGTTTCAGCAGTACGTCGACACCGCGAAATTCCAGGACGCCATGGGAGCGAGGTAGGCGCTGGCTTTGGGCGGCTCAGTCCTGTTATGTCCCTGCGAGCAAGGTGATATCTTGCCTGGGAGGCGGTGTCGCGCCCTACCAGATCCAGCGAAGTCAGGCAGAGCTTGGGAGACGAATCGAATGCGCGTACTGATCCTGATCGTCGCTCTGCCCATTTTCCCTCCGAGGACGCCGCCTCTGTGACCGCCGAGCTTGCGAGTGTGGATCGACGGTGGCAGGAGTGGGCTTTGTCGTCGTCGCAGGCGAACCAGTGAGCTCGGGATTCGATCGACTAGCAGGGGCCCTCGCCGACCGCTACCGCATCGAGCGCGAACTCGGCCAGGGCGGCATGGCCACCGTGTATCTCGCCCACGACCTCAAGCACGACCGCCAGGTCGCCATCAAGGTGCTGCGCCCCGAGCTCGCGGCCGTAATCGGGGCCGACCGCTTTCTCGCCGAGATCAAGACCACCGCCAACCTGCAGCATCCGCACATCCTGCCGCTCTTTGACTCCGGCGTGGTGGCCGGGACGGTGTTCTATGCGATGCCGTTCGTGGAGGGGGAGTCGCTACGCGACCGGCTGGTGCGCGAGAAGCAGTTGCCGATCGCCGAGGCGGTGCGCATTGCCAGTGAAGTCGCCGGCGCGCTCGACTACGCGCATCGCAAGGGGGTGATCCACCGCGACATGAAGCCGGAAAACATCCTGCTGCACGACGGCCGCGCGCTGGTGGCCGACTTCGGCATCGCCCTGGCCGCGACGAGCGCGGACTCGCGGATGACCGAGACCGGCATGAGCCTCGGCACGCCGCACTACATGAGCCCCGAGCAGGCGATGGGGGAGCGCCACCTCGACGCGCGGACGGATGTGTACGCGCTGGGGTGCGTGCTGTACGAGATGCTCACCGGTGAGCCGCCGTTCACGGGCCCCACGGCGCAGGCGATCGTGGCCAAGGTGATGACGGCCGAGCCGGAGCCGGTGTCCACCTACCGCAAGACCGTGCCGGCGCACGTGGAGGACGCGGTGACGATGGCGCTGGCCAAGCTGCCGGCGGATCGCTTCGCGAGCGCGGCGGAATTCGCCACGGCGCTCGGCAACACCACGTTTGTCACGACGAGCAGCGCACGACGCGACTCGACCGGGCCGGTGTCGCGCTGGCGGAGCGCGTTCTTCGCGGCCGGCCTGGTGGCGGCGTTGCTGCTGGTGCTCACGTCCTTCCTCCTGCTGCGCCCAGCCCCTGGTCCGGCGCTCACGACCTACGACGTGGGGTTGCCGGATTCCGCCACAGTCCATGTTGATGCCTGGGGCGCTCTCAGTGTGTCGCCGGACGGACGGTTCGTCGTCTACGTCGCGCGGCGCGGTGCGGGCAACGAATTGTGGTACCGAAGCCTCGTCGATTCCGTCAGCCGACCCATCGCAGGAACCGCGGCCGTGGTCCGCCCGGTCGTGTCGCCTGGTGGGGAACGGGTCGCCTTCCTGACCGTGAGTAAGCTGCAGGTCGTGCCGATTGATGGCGGCACCGCGACCACACTCTCCGACGCCTCGGTCGCGACCCATCGGTGGACTGCTGACGATCGCATCATGCTGATGAACGGAGACGGCACCAGCCTCCAATGGTTCGATCCCTCGGGACAATCCCGGGGAGCCCAGCCGACGCCCTATTGTTTCCTGCCCGTACCGTTGGGAGACGGCGGCCAGTTGCTGTGTGGCGGGGGGACCACCAAGTCGGCGTACATCATCCGACCCGGGACGGATTCGGTGATCCCGCTGGCTTCGGCCTCCGGCTCCGAATCGGGTATCGGGACCAGCCGTGCGGGCCTCCGGGGCTCCGATTTCCGCGTCATCGACGACAGGTACCTGGTCTACATGTCGATCGACGGGGATCTTCGGGCGACGACCATCGATCTCGATCAGCGCCAGGTGGGTCGTTCGGTCTCGCTGGTGAGTTCCGTGCATCGGAGGCCGTATTCCGGGCAAGGGCAGTTCGACATCTCCGCGACCGGTGCACTCGTCTACGCCCCAGGTGTGAACGAGGGCGTGGGACACCTGGTGCGATACCGCGCGGGCCGCGGGCTCGATACCCTCAACGCGCCCCCGGCGGCGTATCTGCGATTCGCCATGTCCGGAAACGGCCGCTACATTGCGGCGGCGGTCGAAGGGGTACAATCGCAGGAGCTGCACGGCATCGACCTCTCCACGGGACGGACGTCGGTCTTGATGCGAAGTGCGTTCGTCGGGCAGCCCGCGTGGGATCTGGCCTCGAACAGCGTGATGGTGGATCTGGACAACCGCGTGACGGTGCGCGGGTCACCCAGTACATCCGCGGCGCCCGACACGGTCTTTCGCGGCTTCTTCGAGCCGCTGCGATACGTGTCGGACTCGACCGTATTCGGGGTCGTCGGCGGCTTTGAGGTGGTCGGTCTGCTCAACCTCAAGACGGGTTCGCGGCAACTCGATAGCTTGGTGCGTGAGGCGGACTTCCCGGACGTGTCGCCCGACGGGCGCTGGATGACGTATAGCTCCAAGGACCTGTCACGGGTGTTCATCAGTCCGGTCCGCGACCCGACCAAGCGGTATCAGGTGGCGGTGGCGCAGGAGGATGCGCAGTGGTTGTCGCCGACCCAGTTCGTGATGAAGAGCTACGACTCGGGCAACTACAAATTGCAGCTCGTCACGATCGATCCCAACGCCGATCCCGTCGTGCAGAGCATCCGTGACTGGTACACCGACCCCCGCCTCATCGAGACACCGGGACGCTCCTTTGCCGTCACGCCGGACGGCGGCGTCCTGTACGTGCAAGGGCCCGCAAGCCCCACCGGGGCGTACCTTCGTGTGGTTCCCAACTGGGTCGCGCGGATGAAGCGCGCCGTCGACGAGGCGAACCGGTGACCACGCGCCTCGTGGCGGCCCTCGCCGACCGCTACCGCATCGAGCGCGAGATCGGCGCGGGCGGCATGGCCACGGTGTACCTCGCGCGCGACCTGAAGCACGAGCGCGATGTCGCGATCAAGGTGCTCAAGCCGGAACTCGGCGCGGTGCTCGGCGCCGAGCGGTTCCTCAAGGAGATCCGCACCACGGCCAACCTGCAGCACCCCAACCTGCTGCCGTTGTTCGACAGTGGTGAAGCGGATGGATTGCTCTACTACGTGATGCCGTTCGTCGAAGGAGAAACGCTGCGTGAGAGGCTCGCGGCCGAGCCGCAGTTGCCCGTCGACGAAACGATCCGGTTGATGACGTTGATTGCCGGCGCGCTCGATTTCGCCCACGCGCGTGGCGTGGTGCACCGCGACCTCAAGCCGGAGAACATCTTGCTGCAGGCGGGGCAGCCGGTGATCGCCGACTTCGGCATCGCGCTGGCCGTGACGCAGGCCGGTGGGGAACGGATCACCGAGACGGGCCTGTCGCTGGGCACCCCGCATTACATGAGCCCCGAGCAGGCCGCGGGTACGCACACCGTGGACGCCCGCTCGGATCAGTACGCGCTGGGGGCGATCGCGTACGAGCTGCTCAGCGGCGAGCCGCCGCATACGGGGCCAACCTCGCAGGCGATCATTGCGCGACTGATGACCGAGACGCCTCGGTCGATCCGGGCGACGCGTGCGGCCGTGCCAGGGGGCGTGGAGGCGGCGATCCTGCGCGCGCTCGAGAAGGCTCCAGCCGATCGGTACAGCAGCTGCGGTGCGTTTGCCACTGCCCTCGCGCATGCTGCGAACGACAACCACTCCGCTGCGGCGGCCGTGTCCGTACCCGCAACGCGACGGTGGAAGATGGTCGCCGGGCTCCTTGCGGTCGTGGCCGCGAGTGTTGCTGTCATCACGCTGCTCAAGCCCTGGGAGGGTACGCGTGGCACGGCCCCGACCGCGGACGAAGAACGCTCCCTCGCCGTGCTCCCGTTCACCTCGGTAGGTGGCGACACCGCCAACAGCTATTTCGCCGCCGGCATAGCGGATGAACTCACGAGTGCACTCAGCCGCATTCCCGGCCTGCGACTCGCCGGCCGTGCGGCGGCGGCGCGTGTCAAGGAACAAGGCGACGGCACCCGCGACATCGGCGCGGCGCTGAACGTCGGTGCCGTGCTCGATGGCTCGGTGCGTCGTGCGGGAGAACGCATCCGGGTGGTCGCGGAGTTGACGAGTACGGCCGACGGGCGCGTGTTGTGGAGCGATACGTACGAGCGTGCGTTGGAAGACGTGTTCGCCGTGCAGGACGACATCACGCGGTCGATCGTGGGCGCGCTGCAGGTGCGGCTGGCGAGTGGTGATGTGGTGGCGGCGGCGGGCGCCCGCGGCGGCACGTCCAACCTCGCGGCGTACGATCACTACCTGCGGGCGCTCGAGCGTTATCGCATTCGCGGTGCGGGACTGCTCGATGCCGAACGCTCGCTGATGGCGGCGGTCGCCGCGGATCCCGCATATGCCAAGGCCCACGCGCTGCTCGCGTCCGTGCTCCTCGTGCAGCCGACGTACGTGGACATCGATGGGGCTGGGGTTCAACGCCGCGCACGCGCCGCCGCGGAACGCGCCGTGGCGCTCGACGACTCGTTGGCGGACGGCCATATCGCGCTCGGACACGTGCACGCCGAATCGTTCGAGTGGGTCGACGCCGAGCGTGAGCTCCGACGCGCCATCGCGCTCGACCCCCGGTCAGTTGAAGCGCACTTTCGTCTCGCCGAGACCCTGACCCATCTCGGGCGACTGCGGGACGCCCGGATTCCGCTGGAGGAGGGCCTGCGCCTCGACCCGCTGTACCCGGTCGCCGCTGGGTACCTGGGTTGGACGTCCTCGATGCTCGGGCGACACGACGAGGCCGTGAACGAGTCCCGACGGGCCCTCGCGCTCGACCCGGAGAACCCGGCATTGTACTTCCACCATTGCATGGTGCTCGATGCCGCGGGCCAGCACGCAGAGGCCGCGGCGCAGGCACGCATACTTCTCGGGATGACGACGAACCCCTCGCGGGCCGGGTTCGCCGGGTGGGTGCTGGCACGGGCCGGTGCGAAGGACGAGGCGAGGGCGATTCTCCGCCGGTTGCAATCCATGCCGGGAGGGACACGGGGGCGGTCCCTCGGCTTGTTGAACGCGACGCTCGGCCTCGGCGATGTCGAGGGTGCGCTGGACGCCCTCGAGGTCGCTGTGGTAGAAGCGCCGCAGCGATTGGTCAACCACGGGCTCGTAGCCATGCGTTTCGACCCCCTACGTGCAGAGCCGCGCTTCGCCGCAGTCCTCCGCCGGCTCAACCTCCCCGTCGAGCACCTTACGCTGCCTGATGGTGGCCGGTCGCGGTAAGCCGGTGCACGCGATTCGCTCTTACCAGGGAGGCCGTGCATCTTGGCTCACATGAACCAGCCCACCGCAGGTCTGAGGTCCGCTCTGTCCGTGCGGATGGACGGGACGTACAACAATGCCGTGCTGGTGCAGCACTGGCAGTCGCTGCTGGAATCGAAATGAGCGATGCGTTGACGCGACTGAGTGATGCCCTCGCCGATCGCTACCGCCTGGAGCGAGAGCTCGGGCAGGGCGGCATGGCCACCGTCTACCTGGCCCAGGACATCAAGCACAGACGCAAGGTGGCCCTCAAGGTCCTGAAGCCCGAACTTGGCGCGGTGCTCGGCGTCGAACGGTTCCTGGCCGAGATCCAGGTGACCGCCAATCTCCAGCACCCCAACCTGCTCCCCCTCTTCGATTCCGGCGAGGCCGACGGGCTGCTCTTCTATGTCATGCCGTTCGTGGAAGGGGAAACGCTCCGCGCCCGGCTCGACCGGGAGAAGCAACTCCCGGTGGATGAGGCGGTGCGGCTGGCCGTGGCGATTGCCGGCGCGCTGGATTACGCGCACAAGAACGGGGTCATCCACCGTGACTTGAAGCCGGAGAACATCCTCCTCCAGGCCGCCCAGCCAGTCATCGCCGACTTCGGCATTGCGCTGGCGGTCAGCAACGCCGGCGGAGCACGGGTGACGCAGACGGGCCTTTCGCTTGGCACGCCCCAATACATGAGCCCCGAACAGGCCACTGGCGACCGAGTCATCGATGCCCGCACCGATGTCTACTCGCTCGGCGCCATGACCTACGAAATGCTGGCTGGGGAGCCCCCGCACCTGGGCTCCACCGCGCAGGCACTGATCGCCAAGCTGATGACCGAGGAGGTCCGGCCGATCACGGTCCTGCGCAAGTCGGTGCCACCGCATGTGGACGCCGCGGTGCGCCGCGCGCTGGAGAAGCTGGCGGCCGACCGGTTCTCGACCGCAGGTGAGTTCGCCCAGGCGCTGACCGGCGCACGGCCGTTCATCTGGCCCACCGGCACGATGCCGGCCGGAATGGCCTCCACCGGGGTTGGGGCCGCGGCGACGTTGGGGATGAGCGGCCGGACCCGTGCATTGGTGGGAGCATTGGCGCTGCTGGCGGTGGCGGGAGTATCTGCCGCTGCCTGGTTGGCCAGCCGCCCCGTTCCGGAGCCGGTGGCGGCCCGCTTTGCGCTGGCACTGCCCGACAGCGTGCACGTTGGCATGGCGGTCGGAACCAAAGTCGCGATTTCGCGCGATGGTTCGAGGATTGCCATTCTCGGTCTGGAAAAGCGCGGCGGGTCGCTTGCGCTGTACCTCCGGCGCGCCGACGACCCGGTGGCGAGGTTGGTGCGGGGCTCGGAGCAGCTCGGCTTCGGCTACACCCCACGCTTTTCGCCTGACGGGGAGTGGCTCATCATTGCGACCGCTGCTGGTGTCCGGAAAGTGCCGGCGGCGGGTGGTACCGCCCAGACGATCAGCCAGTCAGGATCGGCGCCGAGTTGGGGGGACGGCGGCACGGTCGTGTTTGTGCGGGCAGGGCAGCTCTGGATCGGCGATGCAGAGGGCCGGGACGCGCGGTTGCTTGCGGCTCCGGATTCCGCCGCGGGGGTGTACCGGCTCAAGTGGCCCCACATTCTCCCCGGTGCCGAGTACGCGCTCGTCGTCCTGGACCGCGCCATCGGGGGGAATCTCGTGGACTCGCTGCGTCTCGGGGTGGTGTCGCTGCGGGATGGTTCAGTCTCGGATCTGGGAGTTGCCGGCACAGACGCCCAGTACTCGGCGACAGGCCACATCGTCTACGGGCGCGCCGGTGGTCTGGTCTTCGCCGCGCCGTTCTCCCTGGCCAAACGCGCGCTGACCGGCCCCGCCACCCTGGTGCTGGAAGATGTCTGGCAGGGCACGGAAGGAGCCACCAGCTTCGCGGTGTCGGACAACGGCACCCTGGTCTACCAGCGGTCGAGCGCTAGCGGTGGCGATCACATGTTGTTGCGGGTGGATGCCGAGGGCCGCACCCGCCAGATCCCCGCCCCCTTGGACACGTACTGGTCCCCGCAGCTTTCGCCGAACGGCCAGCGGCTGGCTGTGGGCACGGCGTCGTCGCAAGGTGGAACGGTGTGGCTGGTGGACATGGCGACGGGTGCGCGCGAGCAGTTGGGACCCGAGGCAGAGATGGCCATGCGGCCCGAGTGGACCCGCGACGGCACTCGGGTGCTGCTCATCCGGGAGTCGAGATGGCGGGAGGTCGTGGCGCGGTCCTGGAACCGTAGTAGCCCCGATCAGGTCCTGCTCCGCGACACGACGAACAGCCTCTGGGAGATTGCGGTGGGGCCGGGCGGAAGCCCGGCCGTCCTGCGAATGCGGCGTGAGGGTCTCAGCGATGACCTGTTTGTGGCCCCCGTCGATTCCCTGGGCGCCCTTCGTTCCTTCCTTGCGACGGCGGCCTCCGAAAGGTCAGCGGCCATTTCGTCAGATGGGCAGCGGCTGGCCTATGCCTCCAATGAATCCGGGATCCTGGAAGTCTATGTCCAGCCGTTCCCAGGTCCGGGAGGTCGGGTCCAGGTGTCGGTGGGAGGAGGCTCGGAGCCGATCTGGTCGAATGCCGGGAGCACGCTCTTCTATCGCGGGCCATCGTCGGTCATGCGCGCAGAGCTGGCGGGTATCCCGCTCCAGGTGCAGCGTCGCGACACCCTCTTCCGCGACACCTTCCTGCGCGATGAATACGGTCGGTCGGCGCACCGCAATTGGGACGTCTTTCCCGGAGACCGCGAGTTCCTCATGATCGTGGCCGGTGGCGCGACTGGCAGCGAGCTCTTTGCCGTGGTGAACTGGCCCCAGCTCCGGACCATCCGGAGCGGGGAGCGATAGATGGCCGCCACGTCAGGGTTTGACCGCCTCGCGGCCCGCTCTCGCGGACCGGTACCGCATCGAGCGCGAACTCGGCCAGGGCGGCATGGCCACCGTGTATCTCGCGCGCGACCTCAAGCACGAGCGCGATGTCGCGATCAAGGTGCTCAAGCCCGAACTCGCCGCGGTGATCGGGGCCGAGCGGTTTCTCACACGTGAGCTCGGAAACAGGGGTACCGGAGGTGTCCGTGCGACCGTTCGGCACCACCGCGCGCCGCGCGCCTGACCACGGGTGGCGCGCGCGGGCCCAAGTGGCGCCGTGACGGGCGGGAGTTCTTCTACCAGACGGCGGACGGCCGCGTCATGGCGATGGCGGTACCCGCGAGCGGCGAGCTCACGGCCGCCGCGGCCACCCCGCTCTTCCGGGCACCGACGTACGTGCGGGATATGCTCTTCGACCCTGGGACGAGCTACGATGTCACGGCGGACGGCCAGCAGTTCGTGGTGCGCATGGCGGCGTCCGACAATCATGCCGTGCTGGTGCAGCACTGGCAGTCGCTGCTGAAGTCGAAATGAGGGATGCGTTGACGCGACCGAGGTGCTTGGCTTGGTGATGCCGGGGCGTCAAGTCGGTGACCACGATCAGGTGGTCGGATGCGAGCTGTGAGTCCTCCCGCTCCAGTCCGAGCGCCGCGGCCATCGCTGTCGTGAGGTCTTCGCTCGCAAACACGAACCCGCCGGTTCGCTCCAACGCCGCGCCGGGATAGAGCGTCAGGTCGAGGCGTCCCGGCGTGAAGACGCCCACTCCCGGATCGCGCCACGTGGTCCACGTCGCCTCGCCCAGTCGCGCGTTGTCGGCGAGTTGCAGGTCACGGCCGTCGATATCGAGGCCGCGCATCATCTCCGCCACGGGCGCGAAGGCACCCACCGGATTGAAATCGCCCGCTATCACCACCGGCGCCCGACGCCCCTGCAGTTCGCGGGCGATCGCTCCGCGAATCGCGCGCACCTGCAGTAGCCGCACGGCATCATGCGGGCTGCCGTGGTAGCCGGCGCTCCGAAGATCGAGCGGCACGAAGAGTACGTCCACGCCGTTCACGTCCACCCACGCCCCTGTGGCGGCGACCTGATCCCGCTCCTCCACCTCGAGCGTGCGGCGGAAGTCCGCCGGCACGATGGCGCGCAGGCTGTCGAGACTGCCCGGAGCGAAATCAACCCGCCGCATGGCCTCCGCCGGCCGGATGGTCCGATCGCGCGATGCGACGATCGTCTTCTGCCGCCCGCCACTCCCCGAGCGCACCCACCGCCAGCGGCCGAGCGCGGCCAACGACGGCTCGGCGAAGAACGCCGCGAGTGATGAATCGGAGACGGTCTCGTACACCTCGTCGAGCAGTACCACATCGGGCTGCACGGCGGCGAGCAGGCGAGCATGGCGGGCCGGCGTCAGAAAGCGCTCGCTCGCAACATTCCACTGTGCTACCCGCACGCTGCCGGCCGCGCGTGATGGTACCACCGTGGCACGGGAGGACGGGTCGGGACCGGCGCGGGTACCCATGGTGTAGCGCGCCGCGCCGCTCCGGCTCAGGATCGTCCCCTGGTCCGCGAAGACCATCTCCACCCGCACTCGCGGGCCCAGTCTGGCGGCACCATCAGCAGCACCGGCGCGCGCGATGCGCAACTCGAAGCGCCGGGAGCTCCAGGTTGGCAGCATCAACAGGCCCACATCGTGGGCGTTCCGGTACGAGCCGAGTCTCGGTGGCTGGGAATCAGCGACGGGAGTCCGCAGCGCCGCGCCGGCGCCGCGCGTCCCGGGCGTCCCGGGATTCGTCCGCGACAGGTCGATGACCGCGTCGACGCCGGCCATCCCGAGCACGGTCGCGCCGGTGGCGGGCTCGTCGTCGGTGTCGAGCAGCAGGTGCAACGTTCCCGGAAGCCCTTGCGCCGTGATCGTGTCGCGCACCGCGAAGGACAGGTACATCCACGCGGGATCGTCTGCCGCCCACAGCGTGTCGAGCGGCAGGCCGCCGCCGTCCCCGGTCGCCGAGCGGGTCAACAACCGTGCGCCGGCCCGCTGCCAATCGGCGAAGTGGCCGTCCATTACCATGACGTTGCCTCGGGCGCCTTCGGGGCGTGGCGAGGTTGCCGACTTGGAGGGCGAAACACATGCGACGGCCGCCAGGACCGCGCTGCAGGCCAAGGCTCCCGCGCTGGTCGCGACGCCGCGCCGGGCCACTGCCCGCTGGAGGGATGTCATGGTGCGAAGGTACCGCGCCGTCGACAGCGCCGCCACGCTGCCGGTACCGCTTCGAGCGCGAGCGCGGGCGGGTCGCCATCGAGCGGAATAAACCCCTTGTGTGGGCGGCTCGCGTTCTCCTATGTTTCGTGAACCTTCACGGGGAGACGCACCGGATGTCGGAAGTATTCCGGAGCTCCGACGAGTTCGACGAGCAAGCCCACCAGCTCTACAATCAAGGCCGCTACGACGAAGCGCTCCAAGTGTTGAAGGACGGGCTCTCGATCTACCCGTCCTCGGTCGAATTGTACGTGGGGGCCGGGTACGCCTATCTGGCCCGCGAGGAATACGCCTGGTCCCGGGAGGCGTTTACCCAGGCCCTCTTTCTCGAACCCGATCATGAAGACGCCTTGGCCGGTTCCGGCGAAGCCCTGCTCCGGATCGGCGACCAGGCGGCCGCTCTCCAGGCCTTCGAACGGGTCCTCGGCCTCGGCTTCCAAGAAGATCACGACCTCATGCTCCAGATCGGGAGGGCCTTGTTCCGCCAGGGGCTCCTCGCCCACGCCCATCGGTTCTTCGAAT
>SXOW01000045.1 GCA_005778315.1 Acidobacteriota bacterium | reverse complement strand
TGGTGGACATGGAGTCGCTCGAAATAGAAGTCGACGTCAACGAGAGCTACATCAATCGGGTCCGTGACAATCAGCGGGTCGTGGCCAACCTCGACGCGTATCCGGATTGGGATATTCCAGGCGCTGTGATCACCACCGTTCCGGCGGCTGATCGACAGCAGGCGACCGTGCTCGTCCGGATCGCCTTCGACGAGCTCGATGACCGACTGTTGCCGGACATGGGCGTCAAAGTGGCGTTCCTGGAGGACCAGCCTCCGGCGACGGAGGTCACCGGTTCGCGGCTGCTCATCCCCGCCGGGGCCGTCCGGTCCGACGATGGGCAGAGCATCGTGTTCATCGTGCGCACGAATCTCGCGGAGCGTCGAGCGGTGCGCACCGGTGCCACGGTCGGCGAACAGGTCGAGATCGTAGCCGGGCTGACGGCAGGAGAGCGCGTGGTCGTGGACGCTCCGGACGAGCTCATGGAGGGCGATCCCGTGGTGGTAGTGGAATGACCGAGAACGGTGCAGCGTTGGTGCAGGTGCGCAATCTGCACAAGGTCTTCAAACGGGGGGCCGAGCGCATCGACGTGTTGCAGGGCGTGGATCTGGACCTGCAATCCGGGGAGTTTCTCTCGCTGATGGGTCCGTCGGGGTCCGGCAAGACGACGCTGCTGAATCTCCTCGGCGGGCTCGACACGCCGAGCGACGGGACCGTGACTGTCGGCGGCGACCGTATCGACAAGCTGTCAGCCGCCAGGCTGTCGCGCTGGCGGGCGCGCCACATTGGCTTCGTGTTTCAGTTATACAACCTGCTTCCCGTCCTGACCGCCGAACGCAATGTCGAGCTCCCGTTGCTGCTCACACCGTTGTCGCGCAGCCAGCGAAAGAAGCATGTCGCCACGGCGCTGGCGATGGTGGGGCTCTCCGGGCGCTCAAAACACTATCCACGACAGTTGTCCGGCGGCCAAGAACAGCGCGTTGGTATTGCCCGCGCGATCGTGACCGATCCGACCTTGTTGTTGTGCGACGAGCCGACGGGCGACCTGGACCGCAAGTCAGGCGACGAGATTCTTGATCTCCTGCAGGCATTGAATGCGGAGCACGGCAAAACCATCATCATGGTCACCCACGATGCAAGAGCGGCGGCGCGCAGCACGCGGACCTTGCACCTGGACAAAGGCACGCTCGCAACCGAGGGTCACGACCGATGAAGTTCTTCCCGCTTATCTGGACCAGCCTCTTCCGCCGCAAGGTACGGACCCTCTTCACCATCTTGTCGATTGTGGTCGCGTTCGTGCTGTTCAACTACCTGTCGGCGGTGCGCGTGGCGTTCAGCATGGGGGTCGACGTGGCGGGGAGCGACCGACTGACCTTGATTCACAAGGTGTCATTCATTCAATTGCTGCCGGCCAGCTACAAAGAGCGGATTCTTGCGGTCGAGGGTGTCGATGCCGTCACACACGCCACCTGGTTCGGCGGGGTCTACCAGGATCCGCGTAACTTCTTCCCTCAGTTCGCGGTCGACCCCGAGGGCTACCTCGACCTGTATCCAGAGTTCCTGCTGTCCAGTGAGGCGAAGGACCGATGGTTGGGCAACCGCACCGGCGCCGTGGTGGGCCGGTCGCTGGCCGACCGGTTTGGCTGGGAGGTAGGCGACCGCATCCCGCTGCAGGGCACCATCTGGCGCACCCGGTCCGGCGACACCTGGGAGTTCACCATCGACGGGATCTACGAGGGCGCCGAACAGGGCACCGATACCACCCAGTTTCTGTTCCACAACGCCTATCTGGACGAGGCGAACGCCCTGGGGCGGGGCATGGTCGGCTGGTATTTGATCCGGGTCTCGCACCCGGACCAGGCCGTCGCAATCAGCACCGCCATCGACGAGCGGTTTGCCAACTCGCCATTTGAAACGAAAACGTCAACGGAGCAGGCGTTCGTCCAGGCGTTCGCCAGTCAGATCGGTGACATCGGGGCCATGATGACGGCCATCTTGACGGCGGTGCTCTTCACGATCCTGCTGGTATCAGCCAACACCATGGGCCAGTCGGTGCGCGAGCGCACCAGCGAACTGGCCGTGCTGAAAACCTTGGGCTTTACGAATCCGCGGGTGTTGTCGCTCGTGCTGGTTGAGTCGCTGCTGGTTGCCGTGGTGGGTGGAGGCATCGGCCTTGGCCTGTCGTGGCTCCTCATCAGTCAGGGTGACCCCACTGGCGGTCTGCTGCCGGCCTTCTTCGTGCCGCCGCGTGACCTGGTCATCGCGGTCGGGTTGATCTTCTTCCTTGGCATCGCCAGCGGCATCTTGCCCGGCATCCAGGCGGTGCGACTCCAGATCGTCGACGCCCTGAGGCGGTCGTAGCATGTTCCGCTGGTTGTCACAGACCGTCACCGTCATCGGCGTCAGCCTCCGGTCAGTGCCGCAACGGCTTGGACCGTCTGTCGTGGCCATCGTGGGCATCACCGGTGTGGTGGTGACGTTCGTCGCAGTGCTTTCGATCGCCGAGGGCTTCAACGCGGCGATGGCGAATGCCGGGTCACCCGACACCGCCATCATCATGCGGGGCGGCAGCAACGCCGAGCTCAATAGCGCCCTGGCGCTCGATTCCACCCGCATCATCGCCGACACCGCTGGCGTCAGGCGCGGCGAGAACGGCCCGATGGCGTCGGCGGAACTGTTTGTCATCCTCAACGTGCCGAAACAGTCGACCGGCACCGACGCGAATGTGCCCCTCCGGGGTATCCAGATGGGGGCCTTCGACGTCAGACCAGAAGTGGAGATCGTGGAGGGCCGGCTGTTTACACCTGGCACCAACGAGATCGTGGTGGGCCGCAGCGCGTCCAACCTGTTCTCGAATCTCGAATTGGGCGCCGTCAACCGCTGGGGCGAGAACACCTGGACCGTGGTCGGCATCTTCGAGGCGGGCGGCACGATCTCGGAATCGGAGATCTGGTGTGATGCCGCGGTGCTGCAGCCGGCGTATCGGCGGGGCAGTACGTTTCAGTCGGTGGTGGCCCGTCTGGACTCGGCCGAGACCTTTCAAGCCTTCAAGGACCGCCTCACCACCGACCCCCGGCTGGACGTGCAGGTCGAACGAGAGACCGACTACTACCGCTCGCAGTCGTCACAAGTCCGCGCCATCATCACCGGGATTGGCAGCGTCATCGCGTTGCTGATGGGGATCGGCGCGGTGTTCGGCGCCGTCAACACGATGTACAACGCCGTCGCCACGCGCACACGGGAGATCGCCACCCTCCGGGCGCTCGGGTTCAGCGGTAGCTCCGTCGTGATTTCAGTGTTGGTGGAGTCGGCGCTGCTGGCGGTCGTCGGCGGGGTCATCGGCGGCGGGCTGGCCTATGCCGCGTTCCACGGTTATCAGACCGCCACCATGAACTTTCAGACTTTCAGCCAGGTCGCCTTCGCGTTCACGGTCACGCCGGCGCTGCTCGTGCAGGGCGCCATCTACGCCTTGCTCATGGGGTTGGTCGGCGGTTTGTTTCCAGCCATTCGGGCGGCCCGGATGCCGATCGTCACCGCGCTGCGCGAACTGTAGAACACCCCCGGCCACACCGGCCTACTTCCGCACCTCGTGGCAGAGTTCCACCATGCCGCTGTCGTAGGCCTTCACCTCGACAAGGTGCAGCGCCACGTCCTTGTCGAGCCCGTTGAAGAATGGAATGCCATCACCGATGAGGACGGGCATGATCGAGTAGCGAACCTCATCGGCAAGCCCGAGGCGGAGGCATTCACCGGCAACGGCACCACCCCCCACGAACCAAATGCTGTTGAAGGCCGGTTTCAAACGCTCATTCACCAACCGCGCAAGATCGCCTGAGTAGAACTCGACAGAATTCCTCGTCTTCGGCAGGTGGCGACTCGTGAGGACGACGGTTGGCTTGTCACCGTAGGACCAACCAAGCCCTTTGGCCTCGAATTCCAGGGCGGTTTCGTACGTGCGCGATCCCATCACGTAGCAGTCGATCGTCGTGAGGAACGCTTCCACGAACTCCGGGGTCATGGCGTCCCCCTGCTCGAACGTATCTGAGGTCTCGAGCCAGTCCACGCGTCCATCCCGGCGAGCGATGAAGCCGTCGAGACTCGCCGCCATATGGATCGTGACGCGAGCATGCGTGTTCGCCACGGCTATTGCACTCCAGACCTGCCGGCCGGGGTGAGGTATGCGTTGGCCCACTCCAGCATTTCGGCCACCGTGTGCAGCACCGATTCGCGGGCGGCGTAGCCGTGCGACTCGTGGGGCAATGTGACGTAGCGGACGGTCGCCCCATGTCCCTTGAGGGCCATGTACATCCGTTCGGACTGGATCGGAAACGTCCCCGGGTTGTTATCCGCCTCACCGTGGATCAGCAGCAGCGGCTCGTTGATTTTGTCCGCGTGGAAGAACGGGGACATCGCCGCGTAGATGTCGGTGGCCTCCCAGAACGTGCGGCGCTCGTCCTGAAACCCGAAGGGCGTCAGCGAGCGGTTGTAGGCGCCGCTGCGGGCGATACCCATTTGAAACAGGTCGGAGTGGGCCAGCAGGTTGGCAGTCATGAAGGCGCCATAGCTGTGACCGCCGATCCCGATCGTGTCGCGGGCCGTGACGCCCAGGTCGACGACGGCGTCCACCGCGGCCTGGGCGTTGGCAACGAGCTGCTCGATATAGGTGTCATTGGCGGTCTCACCCGGGCCGATGATCGGCATTGACGGCCCATCGAGTACGGCAAACCCCTGCGTGAGCAACAGCAGATGAGACGCGCCTCGAATACTGGTGAACCGATGGTCGGATCCACTGATTTGGCCCGCGAGTGCAGGGTCGACGAACTCACGGGGATAGGCCCACATGATGAGCGGAACGCGTTGCCCCGCTTGGTACCCCGGAGGTAGATACAGGGTGCCGGAGAGCGGGACACCGTCAGGGCGTTCGTAGGTGATGAGCCGCTTGCTGATGGAGGTGAGCTGGGGTGCCGGGTCGGTCACGGACGTGACGGCAGTGAGATCACCGGTGCCCAGGTCTCGCACGTAGTAATTGGGTGGTTCCGTTCGGCTCTCTCGGCGCGTCAGTATCGTTGCGTCAGTTGGGAGGGCGGTCACGGCGGTTTCGTATGCGTCATCGGCGCTGTGAAACATCCGTTCGTTCTCGAACGTCGTGAGATTCAGCCGGTCGAGGAATGGGCGGTCTCCGCTCGCCGACGCCCCGGTGCCGATGAGATAGATGGCGTCGCCAGTCTGTCGTATGACGCGCCCTCCGGGGCGTGGGCTGGTCAGCGGGCGACCGGCGTCGGCGTAGCCATCTTCACTGCTGCGATCCCAGAGCAGCCGTGGCGCCTGGTTCGGGGCGAGCACCCAGGTGCGGGTCCAGCGCGTCGGCCTGTCAGTTTCAGTGAGGAGCGCGACACCGGTCTCGGTCCACTCGAGGCCTTGGAATCGAAACGCCGTGCGCGCCAGTTCGGTCGGTTCGGCGGTGAAGGGCGCACTCAGCGACAACACCCGATCTCTGTAATCGACGACGCGCCTGGGGTCGCCGCCGTCGTGTGCCTCGACCCAGGTCAACGTGTTCGGCTCCGTGGGGTTCCAGCTGTAGGCGCGCGGCCCGGTCGGGACCCCACCGATCGGCACGGCGTCCGCCAGTGGCACGCGTGCGACCTGCGCGACGACTTCACCACTCAGATTGCGCACCGTGACGTCCTTCGCGAAGCTGTCGGCGGTGACCAGCCACGAGAACGGTCGCCCGACCTCGACGGTCAGGATATGTTGCCCGTCGGGCGAGGCGCTGACCTGCTGGTAGAGCCCTGGCGGGCCGATGGCCGTCCGCCGGCCCGTGGCCAGCTCGATCGTGCCCAGCTGTGTCGTGAAGAAGTACTCGAAGAGTGCCTCGTCGTGCGGGTTGCGCAACAGGTCCTGGTAGGTCCGGATTGGCGCGGCCCCGCCGGCGTGTGCCTGCACGTTGGGCTGACTCGGAACATCCGGTGCCTTAGGTGGGGTACCGCGGGCCGAGGCTTTGAACCGGCAGATCACCGTGGCGCTGTCATCGAGCCAGTCGCAGGGGGTCTCCCAGGCCCCGTTGATGGAGGTGTCACTGAGCGGCCGAGCCTGACCGGTTGCGACCTCCATGGTCCACGCTTCGATACCGTTGTACCGCGTGAGCAAGAAAAGCAGGCGCGAGCCGTCCGGCGAGAACGTCGGCGGACCGAGGGACGTTTCGCGCGGCGCGTCGAACGCGTGCTCCGTGCCATCTCTGATGCTGCGGATGGTGATACGGCTCAGTCCATCTGTGGCGTGCGGGCCGTTCGTGCGTGGGTTGATGCGGTACCCCGCCAGTCGCAACATCGGCTGGGCCAGGTCAGCCAGGGCCGGCATGCTGGGCTGGGACAGGATGGCGATGGTGTCGCCAGTCGGGCTGACCACCGCCGGCAGGATCGGCGGTGCGTCCAGGATGTCCATAATCGTCTGCGGCGGTTGCAGATACGCGGAGTCCGGCTGGGCGAGAGCGGTGGAACCACCGGCGAGGACGGTGGCCATCGCGGCGACTGACAGGGCCGAGACGTGTGGTGTGTGTCGCATGGTTGTGTCGCGTGGTTTGTCCATCCCTACGCGTGCGTTCGGCGCGCACCGGCCGACCAGGGCGCGACGCGCTGACGGCCCTGCGCGTGTCGGTGGCACGGGACGGGAACTACTCTATCGCCGTCTCCTGGACCCTACCAAGCGCCGAGCCTCGGGGCCGAGGACCGAGTGGGTATAATCGGAAGCCCACCGCATGCATACCGTCACCAGCGTACTGTTCGTCTGCGCCGGCAACATCTGTCGGAGTCCGACAGCGGAGGTCTTGTGCCGCCGTCTGGTCGCGTCGGAGCCAGCTCTGGCGAACATGACGGTCGGTTCCGCCGGGACCATCGCGATGGATGGCAACCTGCCCAGCGCGGACTCGGTAGACGCGTTGCGGGACGGCCGTAACCTGGAGCTGGCGACGCACCGGGCTCGACGCTTGTCGAGACGCGACACGGCCGATCTCATCTTGGCCTTGGACCGAGAGACGGAGCAGGAGGCCAAAGCGATCTGCCGGGGGCGCCGCGTCGAAATGCTCGGTGACTTTGCCGGCACGGGCGAAGAGGTGGCGGATCCCTACGGCTGGCCTCGGCAACGCCACGACGACGCCCTTGAACACATCGAGCGCCTGGTCACCTTTGCCGTCGCCCGGCTCGTCTCCGACGCAGCTGCGGCATCAGGGTCTTGATACGCCGATGTTTTCGGCACGGGTCCCTGGTGTCGGTTCGAATCGCGTGGCTCGCGTATTGGCCGCCCGGCGCACGGAGGGCCGAACGCTCGTCGACCTGACGGTGTCGAACCCGACCCGCGTCGGAGTCTCGTATCCGCCTGAACTCCTGAGGCCGCTGGCCGACGCCGACTCGCTTCGCTACGACCCGGCGCCGCTCGGGATGGTGGCCGCGCGTGAGGCGGTGGCCGAACACCTGTCGGCCCGTGGCATACGCGTGGCACCCGATCGGGTCGTGCTCACGGCGAGTACCAGTGAGGCCTACGCCCTGTTGTTCAAGTTGCTGTGCGACCCAGCGGACGTGGTGCTCGTGCCCCAGCCGAGCTATCCCCTGTTCGAGCATCTGACCCGGTTGGAAGGCGTGGTCGCGAGCCCGTATGCCCTGGAGTACCACGGTCGCTGGGAGCTGAACATCGCGAGCGTGAGACGCGCCATAGAGCCGCGCGCGCGCGCCGTCCTGCTCGTGAATCCCAACAACCCGACCGGCTCGTTCGT
>SXOW01000418.1 GCA_005778315.1 Acidobacteriota bacterium | reverse complement strand
GCCGGTAGGTAGTGCATGAAAAAGACGTCAGGACTGGCCTCAGACAGGAGTGCACGCGTGATACGAAAGCCCGTGAACGCGGCGCGTCGATCCGTCGCCTCGGTTTCCTGGCCCATGGACGTCCAGACGTCCGTATAGACCGCATCGGCGCCGCGCACTGCCTCCACCGGGTCCCGTAGCTGCGAGATCTCCGCACCGTGGCGGGCGACCTTCCGCGCTGCCGTCACCGTCCGGTCTGGCAACTCATAGCCTTCGGGCGCGGCGAGCCTGATGTGCATGCCCAGCATCATGGCGGCGTGCGTCAGCGACGTGGCCACATGGTGTCCGTCGCCGACAGAGGCGAGGGTCCGGCCCCGGACCGAACCACAGCGCTCCTGCACGGTCAGGCAGTCAGCCAGCGCCTGACAGGGATGCTCTTCGTTCGTCAGAGCGTTGACCACACGGAGCCTGGTTGTGGCCTGCACGAACTCGTCCAGGCGCGACTGTCGGAACGTCCGGATAGCGGCAATCGACACCCATCGTTCCAGCGTACGGGCCACGTCCGCGAGCGCCTCTCGCGTTCCGAGCGCATCCGCCGAGGGCGGGCAGGTGACGTGGCCACCCAGTTCACGCATGGCGATCTCGAAACCGGTCCGGGTACGGAGTGACGGCTTGTCGAAGAGCAGCGCCAGCGAGTGGCCCGCGAGTGCTCGGGCCGTGGGGGCATCGGCCCCAAGGCGGCGCTCTCGCTTCACGCGGGCAGCCAGAGCGAGGCACGCCTCTAGCGCTTCCGGCGTCAGGTCGAGGACCGACAGATAGGCTCGGCCGACGACGGGTGGCGTCAGGGACGCGGCGGCGTCGTGATCGGGCATCTGGTTGGTGGTGGTGTCCATGATGAAGTGCATCGCGACCGCGCTCGGTCGTCAGCTCCGGTAGTCGGCGTTGATTTGCACGTACTCGGCGCTGAAGTCGCAGGTCCACACCGTCGCCTGGCCGTTCCCCCCGACGCCGAGGTCAACCGAAATCTCGACATCGCTGCCTTTCAAATGCGCAGCCGCAGCGGGCTCGCGTTCGGGGAACGGGGTCTCGCCCGAAAAGAGTTCGACGTCTCCGATGCGGACGCGGGCACCCGCGAGCTCGAAGCCCACCCCGGCTCGTCCCGCCACCGCGACGAGGCGGCCCCAGTTGGGGTCGCCACCGTGCACGGCCGTCTTCACGAGCGGCGAGTTGGCCATAGCCTTTGCCGCTTGCCTGGCTTCAGCCGTGGACCGTGCGCCAGTGACGGTAATCGCGATCAGCTTGGTGGCACCCTCGCCGCCACGCACAATCGCCAGCGCCAGTTCCCGGCAGACGGTGCGCAACGCGTCGACGAACGTCAAGTACTCGTCCTCTCCGATGTCCACGTTCGCGCGGCCCCCGGCCATCAAGAGGACCATGTCGTTCGTCGACGTCTCCCCGTCAACGGTAATGGCGTTGAACGTGTCGGCGCAGGCGTCCCTCAGCGCGCGGCCCAGCAGCGTAGGTTCGACGACCGCGTCGGTCGTGAGGAAACCCAGCATCGTGGCCATGTTGGGCTCGATCATCCCTGAACCCTTGGCCATCCCGCCGATGTGGAAGACTCCAGCCGGCGTCGTGACGCGCACGGCGGTTTCCTTGGGTGACGGATCGGTGGTCATGATCGCGTTGGCGGCTGCCCCGTGCCCGTCGCGACTCAATGAGCCTGCGGCGAGGGTGACACCGCGCCGCACTTTGTCGCCGTCGAGCCGGGCACCAATGACGCCGGTCGATGCCACCAGTACCTGTTCGACTGGACAGCCCACGGCCGCCGCGGTGGCCGCCGCCATGGCCCGCGCCGCCGCCAGCCCCCCGGCTCCGGTGCAGGCGTTGGCGCAGCCGCTATTGACCACCACGGCCGTGGCCGTGTGCTGTGACACGACAAGATGGTCGCGCGTGACCACCAGCGGCGCCGCGATCGCGAGATTCGTCGTGAACACGCCCGCGACCCGTGCCGGCGGTGTCGATACCAGCAGCGCCAGATCGAGCCCGGCCTTCTTGATCCCACACCGGACCCCGGCCGCCTCGAAGCCCTCAGGTGCCGTGACTCCCCCTGCAATCTGTTCAACCATTGGTCTGCCTTTGCGAACTGCCTTCCCTGGGCCTCTGACGGTGTGGGAGATTCGAGCGGCGCGGTGACAGTGCCCCTGCCGCCATCACGGGAGCGAGGCCAGCGTCTCGCCAAGGATGCGGAGGGCCTCGTCGATTTCCTGGTCCGAGACCGTTAACGGTGGAAGCATGCGCACGACGGTGCCTGCCGTGCGGTTGAGCAACAGCCCACGCGACATGGCGCCTTCCACGACCTGCACGGCGGCGTCCGGCACCTCAAGCCCCCGCATGAGTCCAGCGCCGCGGATGTCCCTGATCTGTGCGTGGTGTGTCGCCAACTCGCGGAGTCCCGTCTCCAGTCTGGCGCCTGCCTGTTGGACCCGCTCCAGCCCGCCCTGGGCCATCGCCTCCAGAAACACCAGCGCGGCCCGGCAGGCGAGGAGGTTGCCGCCGTATGTTCCGCCGTGATCGCCTGGTGAGACGGCGTCCGCGACTCGCTGACGGAGGAGGACGGCCCCGATCGGGACCCCGGCTCCCAACGCTTTGCCCAGCGCCATCAGATCGGGGCGCAGGCCAAGCGTGGCGCTATGGAACGGCGCGCCCGTTCGTCCGAGCCCGCACTGGATCTCGTCGGCGATCAGCAGCGCGCCGCTCGCCTCGCAGGCCGCGGTCACCGCCTCGGCGAACGCCGCGGTCAGTGGCCACACGCCACCCTCGCCTTGAATCGGCTCGACGATGATCGCGGCTACATCGGGGCCGCAGGCTGCGCTCAGTGCGGACGGCTCGTTCGGCGAGACGAATGTGACGTCGAGCAGCGGTTCGAACGGCACCCGATACGCGGGTTCCCACGTGGTCGACAGCGCGCCCAGCGTCCGGCCGTGAAAAGAGCGCTCCAGCGCGACCACCCGCGGGCGAGGTTCGCCCCGGGTGTACCAGAACCGTCTCGCAAACTTCAGGCACCCTTCGATCGCTTCGGTGCCACTGTTGCAGAAGAACGCCCGGGGCAGCCCGGAGAGTGCGGTCAACCGCCGCCCGACCTCTCCCTGCAACGGGTGGAAGTAGAGATTGGACGTGTGGATCAGCGTCCGCGCCTGGTCGGCGACGGCTGCGGCCAGCTCGGCGTTGGCATGGCCCAGCGAGGCCACACCCAGACCGGACACGAAGTCCAGGTAGGGGCGGTCGTCGGTGTCAAACAGGTAGCTCCCTTGCCCACGGGTGAATACGAGCGGAATCCGTCTGAACACCTGCAACAGGTGCTCTGCCTCCACCGCCTTGATCGCCTCTGCCTGCGTCGCCATACCTGTCACACTCCACGCTCGTCTTCACCGATCGTCGTTCCCGGGCTGTCGTCCAGGTCACTGGTGTCCTTGCCGCTGACGATCCGCACGTTGGCGACGCCGCCGCGCCGCGCCTCGCGGCACGCGATCAATTTGGCCACCATCCCTGCGCTGGCCCGCCCGTCGGCGATCAGCGCTTCCAGGAGCGTCTCGTTCACGGACGCGATGGTGTCCCCGTGCTCATCCAACACGCCCGGCGTGCCGCCCGCGATCAACAGACGGGTCACCGTCATGCGGGCCGCCAGGTGCCCAGCCAACGTATCGGCGTTGACGTTGAGTAACTGTCCGTTGGCATCAGCCCCGACACTGGCGATGATCGGGACGAAGCCCGCCGCACAGAGTTGCGCGACGAGCTGCGCAGGTTCCGTGCCGGTGGGCTGCCCCACGAATCCCAGGTCGACCAGGGTGCCGTCGGCGGCCCGATAAGGGTCGGCCTGTCGCACCGACGCGACTCCCGCATCGGCTGCGGTGAGTCCCACCGCGCGGAGACCCTCGGCCCGGGCGGCAGCCACAAGCCTGGTGTTGACCCGACCAGCAAGGACGCCCACGACGACATCCAGGGTCGGTGCGTCCGTGACCCGGAGCCCATCAACCGCCTGCTTCGGAATGCCCTTGGCCGCCATCTCGGTATCGACTTCCCGGCCACCGCCGTGGACCACCACGAGCGGACCCGAGGCCTGGAGTCGGCGCATGGCGCGCGCGATGTTCTGCCGCCCTGTTGCGGTCTCGAGGAGTTCGCCACCGAGTTTGAGGAGCACGCCTGGTCCGGGTGTGAGGCGCGTTTCGGCTCCGGCGGCGGTCATGACAGCCCGGTCGTTTCTGGCCAACCGAAGGCCACGTTGAGGTTCTGCAGTGCCTGACCGGCGGCACCCTTGACCAGATTGTCCAGACACGACACGAGCACGAGGCGTCTCGACGCGGTGTCGACCTTCCAGCCGACATCGCAGAAGTTCGTGTGTGTGACGTGCTTGATCTCCGGCAGCGCGTCGCGTCTGATCCGGACGAACGGTTCATTCGCGTATGCCTCGGCAAACGTCGACGCGATGACCGCGTCGTCGACGTCGGGGCGGACCCGTGCGTAGATGGTCGCAAGCAGACCTCGATCCAGCGGTACCAGGTGCGGCGTGAAGGTGACCGCCTGGCCGATTTCCTGCTCGATCTCTGCGCCGTGACGATGGGTCAGCACGCCGTATGCGGCTACGTTCCCGTGGCACTCGGAGAAATGTGTCCGTTCCGTGGGCTTCTTACCGGCCCCCGAGATGCCCGACTTGGCGTCGACAATGATGTCGCCGTCCAGCAGCTGGGCATCGACCAGTGGCCGCAGCGCCAGCAGCG
>SXOW01000044.1 GCA_005778315.1 Acidobacteriota bacterium | reverse complement strand
GGTGCCGATGCGATCCTGCTGATCGTGGCCGCGCTCGAGGACGACGAGTTGCGGCGGTTACATCAGGAGGCCACCGCGCTCGGGCTGGCGGTGTTGGTGGAAGTGCACAGTCAGCAGGAACTGGAACGGGCCGAGGCGGCGGGGGTTGCCATCGTCGGGGTGAACAACCGCGACCTCCGAACGCTCACGGTAGACCTCTCGGCCTCGCGCACCCTCATCCGGCAGATGGCGAGCGGGGTGGTCGGCGTGGCGGAGAGTGGGCTGCGAACCAGCGCCGACCTCGTGGACTTGGGCCAGGCCGGCTATCGGGCCTTCTTGATCGGAGAGACATTGATGAGCGCGCCGGATCCGGGCGAAACCCTGGGGCGACTCATCCGTGAGACGCGCGACGCGACCCAGGCGCGGGACGCGTCTGGGTGGGTCGTCGGGGAGGCGCCGTGACGCCGGTCAAAATCTGCGGGATCACGCGCGCAGACGACGCGATGCTCGCGGCGGACCTGGGCGCAAGTTGGGTCGGCTTTGTGTTCTGGCCCAGCAGCCCGCGGTTCGTCACACCGGACACTGCGGCGACGATTCTGGCTGGACTGCCTCCGCACGTCAGTGGAGTCGGGGTGTTTGTCAATCAACCGGTGGCGGACGTGGCCGAGACCGCGGCGCGCGTGGGGCTGGGAGCCGTGCAGTTGCACGGTGACGAGGGCGAAGCGGAGTATGGTGCAATCGGGCACCGCGTGATCAAAGCGCTGCGACTCGGTCCTGACGCCACTCCGGCGGCCGCCGATGGTCTGTGGCCACGCGCAACCCTCCTGCTGGACGCATTTGACGCGGTCAGAATGGGTGGCACTGGCCGCCAAGTCGACTGGACGGTGGCGTCGGCCATTGCGCGTGGGCGCCGCACGATGCTCTCTGGAGGTCTGCGTGCCGACAACGTGGCGGAAGCAGTGGCGCGCGTGACACCCTATGCCGTGGACGTCTCTTCCGGGGTCGAACGCGAGCCGGGCATCAAAGACCACGTCCTACTGCGGTCCTTTTTCACCGCCGTGCGGTCGGTGGTGAGACCGGTCGACTCGACAGGCGGAGCACAACCATGACGACGAGCAGGAGCCAGGGCATCGCTGAGCGCTTTGGTCGGCGCGACCCCGACGAGCGGGGATATTTCGGTGCCTATGGCGGCCGTTTTGTTCCCGAGACGCTCGTGGCTCCCGTGGACGCACTGCGGGTCGCCTACTTCGAGGCGCGCGAGGATGAGGGTTTTCAGACCGCTCTCGCGACGCTGCTGGAACGCTATGTGGGCCGTCCCACCCCGGTCTACGAGGCCGCGCGGTGGTCGAGGCATCTGGGAGGCGCACGCATCTTCCTCAAACGCGAGGACCTGGCTCACACCGGTGCCCACAAGATCAACAACGCGCTTGGTCAAGCGCTGCTGGCCGTACGGATGGGGAAGCGCCGGATCGTGGCAGAAACGGGAGCGGGTCAGCACGGAGTCGCCACCGCGACCGCCTGCGCCCTTCTCGGTCTGGAGTGCGAAGTGTACATGGGCGCAGAGGACATGGCGCGCCAGGCACTCAACGTCGTACGCATGCGCCTTCTGGGCGCCACGGTCACGTCAGTCGACAGCGGGAGTCGGACACTCAAGGACGCGATCAACGAAGCGATGCGTGACTGGGTGACGACGGTCGAGCACACCTACTACCTGTTGGGATCGGTGCTCGGCCCGCATCCGTACCCACTCATGGTGCGCGAATTTCAGTCGATTATTGGGGCCGAAGCCCACGACCAAATCCTCGACCTCGTGGGTCGGCTACCGACCGCGGTGGTGGCGTGCGTCGGAGGCGGCAGCAACGCGCTGGGCATCTTCGACGGATTTGTCGACCACGCCGAGGTGCGACTCATCGGCGTGGAAGCTGGTGGCGACGCGATCGCGCCGGGACACCACGCGGCCCGGTTCGCCGCCGGCACGGTTGGTGTGCTGCAAGGCACGCGTAGCATCATCCTGCAAGACGAGCACGGCAACATCGAGCCGACACACTCCGTCTCCGCGGGCCTCGACTACGCCTCCGTTGGTCCAGAGCACGCCTGGTTGCGAGACATGGCACGAGCCGAGTACACGTGGGTCACCGATGCCCAAGCGCTCGACGCATTTCAACAAGTGACCCGCATGGAGGGCATCATCCCCGCGCTCGAGTCGTCTCACGCCTTGGCACACGCGGCCGTGCTCGCCGCCAGTCTCGGACGTGAGGATATCGTCCTCGTGAACCTGTCTGGTCGCGGGGACAAGGATGTCGAGATCGTAACCCAGCGAGACCTGGGCACTGCGCCTGCACCGGCGGCGGGAGGGGACGAGGGGTGAGTGCTCGGATCTCGGACGTATTTGGGCGACTCCAGACCGATGGGCGCACCGGTCTGGTCGCGTACGTGACCGGGGGAGACCCGGACCTGGCCCGCTCGGCCGACATCCTCCGGGCCATCGACCGCGGAGGCGCGGACGTCATCGAGGTGGGCGTCCCGTTTTCAGACCCCTTGGCCGACGGCCCCGTGATTCAGCGTGCCTCGGAGCGGGCGCTCGCCGCTGGGGTCAACCTGACCAACGTCCTGGAATTGGTCGCGGATGTGCGGCAAGAACTATCGGCGGCGGTCGTGCTGTTTACCTACGCCAACCCGGTCCTGAGGATGGGGACCGCCGCCTTCACCGCCCGTGCGGCGTCGGCTGGGGTTGATGGCGTACTGATGCTCGACTTACCGATCGAGGAGGCCGGCCCGTTTCGCCAGGCGGTCGTCGACGCGGGCATGGACCCGATCTTCCTGGTGAGCCCGACCACCACCGACGCGCGACTGCGTGAGGCCGGCGTCCTGGGGCAAGGGTTTCTGTACGGCATCTCGCGCCTCGGGGTCACCGGGGCACGCGCCCAGGTCGCCTCAGGGGCCAGCGCGCTGGTGCAACGCATTCGCGCCGCGTCAGCACTACCCGTAGCCGTTGGCTTCGGCTTGTCGCGCCCAGAGCATGTGCAGGAAATCGGGCGGTACGCCGACGCGGCCGTCGTGGGCAGCGCCCTGGTCAACATGATCGCAGAGGTCGCCGACACGCCGGACTTGATTCCGGCCGTTGAACGTTACGTGCGATGGCTAAGACGTGACATCGTCCCCGGGACGCGGGGAGATGAGACAGCCGTATGACGCAAGAATCGGAACCAGATGCGCCCGCGGATCGGGCCGATGTCGAGAGGCAGATCGCACAGATTCGGGAGCGGGTCGACGCACTCGACGCGCAACTTGTGGCACTACTCAACGAGCGCGCCACCTGCGCAGGGGCGATCGGACGGCTGAAGCATACGCTCGGCCTGGAGGTCTATCAGCCAGACCGTGAAACCGAGGTATTGAACAACGTCCGCGCGCAGAATGCAGGCCCGCTCGACGCCGACGCCATTACTCGTGTATTCGAGCGAATCATCGACGAGGCTCGTCGCCTTGAGCGCGTGAAGGACTAGTCATGTCCGATCCCCCTCGCTTGTTGCCGATGGTTCACCCCGGGACCGGCAACGGATCCCCGCCCCTCTTCGACAAGGTCGCGATTGTGGGCCTCGGGCTCATTGGCGGCTCGATCGCGCTTGCGGTGCGGCAACAGTGGCCGTCCGCTCTTGTGATTGGCGTTGACCGAAAAGAGGTGCTGGAGAAGGCGATGGTCCTGCACGCGATCGATGTC
>SXOW01000002.1 GCA_005778315.1 Acidobacteriota bacterium | reverse complement strand
GATCGCGCGCGATCGCGTGCCGGGCGTGCTGGCGGAGCATGACGAACGCTTCACACTGATCGAGCGCGCGACGGTGCGTGAGCGGCCGCGCCTGGAACGCGAGTCGCTGCTGGATCTGCTGCGCTCGACCTATCGCGGGGAACGGACGAGCGCGGCCGGCCGCATTGAGACGCTGGCCGGCCTCGAGGTCACGATGGCATCGGAGATTCTGATCTTCTCCCCGCGCCCGCGACGATAGACAACATTCTAAGGATCGTCGTACATCCTCCGGTTCCAATTCACCTCGAGTTCGTCTCGTCGCTCCGCAGGTCTCATTCGACCGAATCTGACGCTCGGAAGATAGCTAGCCGCACTTCTGACGGCCCGCTGTGCATCAGCGCCAACATTTGCCCCAAAGACGATCTCGGATAGGTCGTTCAAGCCAAACTCCCAGAGCCTTGGCGTCTTCGAGGGGTCACTGTTGCCCAACCACAATTCGCCACTCGTCCTCATTGGACCAACGTGCATGCTTGCCGAGAATGGCTGCTTCTTCCTCTCCTCCAGCAATGCCTCTCCGAGCGTAAAGAGGGGGGACTCGTCGTGATAGACGACTTTCAACGCCTCGGCAAACATCGTTCCTGGTCGACCTCTGAAGCCAAGGCAAAGCCCGGTATGGGACGAACTGTAGTGAGACCACGTGAGCGGGTCATCGCCTTTCGCAGACAGCCTCGCTCATGATGATCACCTGGAAGCGGCAGGGGAAGCGGCGCGTGGTCTTCTACGGCTGTTCGGCGTTTCACCGGAAGGGGAAGAACGTGTGCGACAACGCACTGACCATCCCCGCTGACGTGACGGAGGACGCCGTGTTGCAGGCGGTCGAGGAGGTTGTGCTGGACCCGAGCGTTGTCCAGGCGGCAGTTGATGAGGCGATGGAGCGTATCGTCGGCGACGGCGGGGCGTCCCGACACGCCAAGCTACGCGACGAGGTTGATCAGTTCGACACCGAGCTGACACGGCTGGTGGCGGCCATCGCCCAGGGCGGCGAGTCAACGACCCTGACGGCAGAGATCCGAAAACGAGAGTACGCCGGGAGACCCTGCACGCGGCGTTGCAGGCGTCCAAGCACCAGGGAGAGCGGGCGGCGTGGTCAAAGCGTTCGCCGAGACCTGGAACGGCGGATTCTGGATTGCTGGCGCCTCCTGCGGCGCAGGTCGGCTCAGGGGCGGCAGATTCTACCAACGCGGGTCGACGGGCGCCTGCTGCTGACGCCGCACGCAGACCAAACGCCCGGCTGCTACATGTTCGAGGCGACTGGTTCCCTGGTCGGACTGCTGGCGGGCATCGTTCAACATAATTTGGCGTCCCCAACGGGATTCGAACCCGTGTCTCAGCCTTGAAAGGGCCGTATCCTGGGCCTCTGGACGATGGGGACGCGACAGGTGTGTGATGATGTCGGTCAGATTCTTGGCACTGACGGCAACAAAATCTGCGACACGCAGCGCATAAATATAGGCGAAGACTGGCTAGTCTTTCAAATCGGTCCCATGCGGACGAGTTGACCATCGCCTTCATGGATATGACCCAAGAGGGCGGCGGGTTGACGATTTGGTGGGGTGACCAGATGGCATGACGCCACTTCAGTGGCGCCCTGACGCAGTTCAAGGAGAAGGCATGAGAAACCTACGTCTGTTGTGCGCGGCGGTTGCCGCGTTGGGCGCCATTGTGGCGGTGACCAGCGCACCGGTGTCAGCCCAGCCGGCCAGCGGTGCTGCCCCGGAGTTGACGGCGCTGGACTATGAAGAGATCAAGGCGCTGTATGCGCAATACAACCAGGGGAGCGACTTTCGCGATGCGGAATTGTTCGTCTCAGCGTTCGCCGATGACGCGGTCATGATTCGTCCCAACGGCGAGAAGATTGAGGGCATGTCTGCGCTTCGCGCTGAGAGAGCCGAGCGGTACCAAGGGCAGACCGGGGACAACGGGCGGCGGCACATGAATGCCAGCCACATCATCACCGCGACCGCGACGGGAGCCAAGGGGCGCGCGTACTACGTACTCCTGGACGTGACCACCCGGCCGCCGACGATCACCGCCTCGGGCTACTACGAAGACGAGTTCGTACGCACATCGAAGGGGTGGAAGATCAAGAAGCGCACGCTGCACAGCGACCCAGCAGCAGACTAGCGCCGCGCGTCACGCCTGGGCGGAACGGCTCGCCGCGCACCATCACGACGTCGTCAGCTTCCACGGTATCGTCTTCGGTGGCAACCTTGGAGACGAGCTTGCCGTCGACCATGCGCTGAATTTCCAGCCCGTTCTTGGAGCCGTCTTCGACGTAGCCGCCAGCCAACGCCACGGCCTCCCTGACGGTCATCGCCTGTGACCATGCGTAGGGGCCGGGGTTGGCCACGAGTCCGAAGACGTGGACGGTCGCGTCCGCGGGCTGGACGGCTGACGTCTGGGCGAGCAGCAACGGCCAGAGCAGGAGCCCCAGGCCCGCCGTCATCGCTCGTCGAAGTCGAAGCGGTAGTGATGCGTGCATTACGCCTTCCGTCTTTTTCATTCTAGAGCGCTAGTCCCCCGGAAGCGTAGTGCGTTGTGGGTCTCGTGAACCCACGGGCTGTGGGGCGCGGTCCCGGCGGCGGAGATACACTTGTCGGAATGAGTGACGATCCGAAAGCCCCCCAGGATCCCACGCGCCGGACGTTCCTGCGAGGGGCGCTGGTCGGTACCGGCGCCGGGCTGTTGCAGGCCTGTGGCGGGTCTCCGGCGGGAGACCCGATCCCCGCCGCCGCGACGGCGTCGACAGATACCTTCGATTTCGCCCGGTCCTCTCCGGTCCTCGGGGCGGATACCACCGTGCGGAGCGCGTGCCAGTTCTGCAACGCGAACTGCGGCCTGGAGGTGCAAACGCGTTTGGGCCGGGTCACTGCCATTGAGGGGGTGACAGCGGATCCGGTGCAAGCCGGCGAGCTGTGCGTGAAGGCCGAGTTGATGGGTCAGCTGGTCTACAACCCGCGGCGTTTGACCCGCCCGCTGATCCGCGTGGGTGGCGAGAAAGGCGACCTCGACCCGACCCACTTTCGCGAGGCGTCGTGGGACGAGGCGCTCGAGCGCATCGCGACACGCTTTCTCGCGTTGCGCGACGAGGGCGAGGTTCAGACCATCGCGAATCGGACCACCGGCCGCATGTTGCGTGGAGCCGGCTCGCTCGTCGACCGTTTTTTTGCCTTGCTCGGGAGTCCGAACGCGACCGATGTGGGTCCGGTCTGCAACGACGCCGGCGGTAACGCGCTGGCCTGGACCCTGGGTCTCGGGAATTTCACGAACGGGTATGGCGTGGACGGCGCCACGGGGCGGGAGGACCTCGGGTCTGCACAATTCTTCTTGTTCCTCGGCACCAACCAGGCCGAGACGCATCCCGTCACCTTCTCGTATCTTCTGAGAAGCCGGCAGCGGACGGGGGCACCGCTCGTCGTGGTAGACCCGCGCAAGACGCCCACCGGCGCCGCGGCGGACCGGTGGCTTGCGCCCAAGCCGCACACGGACCTGGCGCTCATCCTGGGCATGCTGCACGAGATCATCGTCGAGGAGCTGTACGACACCGACACCGTGGATCGCTGGGTGGTCGGGTTCGATGAGCTGGCCGCTCATGTGACCGGCCACGCCTACACCCCCGAGTGGGCCGGGGAGGTCTGCGGACTGGCGGCCGAGGAGGTGCGTCGCCTGGCCCGCGAGTATGCCGCTGCGCGTCCGGCCGCCATCTTCTGTAATGCGGGTATCTCGCATCAACTCGGCGCCTTCGACACCTATCGGGCCATTACCTTCCTGGCCGCCATCACCGGCAACATCGGGGTGCCCGGCGGCGGGTGCAACTTCATGCACAACACCTGGCCGGGAGGCCTGAACCTTCCGGCGCTGACCGTTGACACCCCCGAGCGAGGCCAGGCGCTGCCCGTTGGCCCCGACTACTTCGCTGAGTCCATCCTCTCGGGCCAGCCCTATCAGTTGAAAGCCGTGGTGACGGAGGGGAACCCTCTACTGTCCTCGGCCAACACCGCGAAGGTGCGCGACGCGTTCAAGGCGTTGGATTTCTATGTGTATACGGGGCTCTTCATGGAAGAGCCGGCCTACTACGCCGACGTCATCTTGCCCGTCACCAGCGGGCTCGAAACCACAGGCGTCTACATGCGGCGCGACGACCGATCCATCCGCTGGCAGGAGGCGGCGGTTGCGCGGGTGGGGGAGAGCCGCACGGACACCGAAATCTGGATCGACCTGGCCCACGCGATGGCTAGGCTCGACACGGTGAATCCGTCGGCGTATTGGGCCGATGCGTTTCCCGTGGCCTGGAGAGACTACGAGAACCTGTGGGCGGAATTCGTGGCCCATACGCCGGGCGTGGGAGGCATGACCCACCAGCGACTGCTGACCCGGGATGAGCCCCTTCGCTGGCCCTGCCCGACCACCGACCACCCGGGCGTGAGCACGCTCTACCTCGATGATCCGTCCTGGTATGACGCAGCCGCCAGCCTGGGGGCGGCCGAGGGGCAACGCTTCCTGACGCCGAGCGGCAAGATCGAGATCTTTACATCGGAGCTGGACGCGGCGCTCAGCGTGGCTGGCCACAACGCCCTTCCGGTCTTCTACACGCATCCGGAAGTCACCGGGGGCCATCCGTCGATCGTCTACGAAGCAGATATGGTGACCAATCCGGTCAACCCGCGGGCGGTGACCCCACGGGTGCGTCTGGGTGAGCCGGCGGATGGGCTGGTGCACCGCGACTTCCCGTTGATGGGGATGATCGGGCGGTCGAGCGTGGTGCACTTCGCTGGCGTCACCCATTGGACACTGACAGGGAAACAACTCGACGGCGTGCGACTCATCCAGATGCACCCGTCTGTCGCGGCCGAAGCGAACATCAGCGACGGTGACGACGTCGTGGTGGAAAGCCCGCGCGGCCGTGTGGGCGGCACCGCGTTGCTCTGGGAAGACAT